>USHT01000074.1 GCA_900554455.1 uncultured Collinsella sp. | reverse complement strand
AGCTCGGCCGCCGTGCCCGCGTTAAGGTCCGCGGGCACGACGCCTGCTTTGACAATCGCGCGAGCAAGCTTTGCCGTCAGCGCGGTCGTCATGTGCCCGTCGGCATTTATCCACTCGGCAGCCTCTTGCGCCGTCGATGCCGAGCTATCAAGTCCCGCATCATGAAGCACAGGGAGAACAGCTTGGCGAACGGCGTCATTTGCCCACGTTATGTCAGTTGCGACCTTTTGGTCGGCATCGGCGTCGTCAATAACGGTCGCCGAAAAGAGCTGATACGCGTCATATCGCGTCGCAACTTTACCGTCCACCGTAATGGATCCGGCGTCGGTGGCACGGGCCGTCCCGGGGGCAATCGCGAAAGAGAAGGCAGCAACCATGGCCATCACCACAACGGCCAACGTATGGCGGAGCGACTTACTCACGACGACCACCTCGATCCAGATCGCGATGGCGGCGAGCATGCATCCACGTCGCCGCGAAGCACAGCATCGAAGCGCCAGCCAGATACGTCATAGTCAAGCCAGCGCCGCCCGCCTCGGGAAGTGTGGTCGAGTACTTGTTGGTAAAGGTCGGCGGATCCTGAGAGTCATCGCCATAGGTAACTACGGCGTCGAGCCGGTTCGTGCCATTAGTTACCTTAACCGTAACGTTGCGCGGGGTCGTGTCATAGGTGATGTGGTCCTTCACGTTATCCTTGGCGCCATCGGGGACGACCTCAGAGATGGTGTAGTGGTACTCTTTGGCCTCGTTGTAATCAACACTGAAGGACACGCTGCCATCGGCGTCGTTCGTCTCCGTTTGGAGTACCCTGCCTTCGCCATCCTTAAGTTCAAACGAGAACTGCCCCGCCTTGAAGGTGCCACCTTCAAGTACCTTCCTAGCCCGGATTGTCGCGGATCCCTCTAGGCGATTATCGTAGACCCAGATCTCGTCCTTTTTGTCATCGTCGATAATCTTCGCGTTGCCGACGATAGCCTTCGCCTTTTCGAGCGCGGCTTGATACACCTCATTACTTGCTTCACCCTTAAGCATGATCCACGTGGGACTTGTTGTGTCGTACCCCTCAGGCGCCTTCGACTCCACAAGCTTGTAGAGCACGCAATTAGCCATCTTTTTGGTGCTCGTGCCGAACGAGATTTTTCCGCTGCCATCGGTCTTGGCAGTCTGGAATTTCTTCTCAGTCCCACCGGCGCCATCCATGGCCACACTGTAGAGCGTAAACTCAGCACCCTCGAGCGGTGTGCCGACCTGCTGGGCGTCGTACTTGGTCATCGTGATGCCGTAGCCGTTGCCGCCCGCGGTTGCAGAAGTACTCTGGACAGTCCATGTTTGATCATCAGTCGCAGAACCGTCCTTCACCCCCGTAAGCGTGGCGGTGTTGGAAAGAGGAACCTTGTCGCTAGGATTTCCACTCGGGATGACCTCGTACTCGACTTTGAGGTACTTGCCATCGGGCACATTAAGCGTCAGCTTCGTGCGCGAGCCCGATTCGTCGTTAAGCTGCTCCATCTTCGACGAATAGTCCTCCTGGGGTAGCGCAACCCAAGCACCGTTCACGTGCTCGTAGACCTTAAGCGACGACGGCACCAACGTGCACTTGGCATCCATGGTGTCGACGAGCTCGAGGAAGTCAGTGCCGCTCTTAAGGGCAACCGCAGACTCGTTAACCAGAATGGTGTACTTGATGCGATTGCTATTATCGACCTGTTCGCCGGTCTTCTTGATGACGTTGTTCTTAATGGTAACAGTACCGCTGCCGGAGCCAAACTCCTTGCTCCCCGACTCGGCGCTGGCAGAGTTGGTAAACTTCACCTCGTTCGTGGAGGTATCGAGCTTGCCACGCTTGACCGCCGTCTGATACGTAACTTTGGCGTAACCAGCGTACTCACCTAGGTCCGTCGTAGGGATGGAGAAGGTGACCGTGTTGCCGGCGCTTTTTACGTTGTCGGAGGCAAGCTCCCGGTCTGAGACGACCGTCTTGGTCTCGTTTCCGCGACCATAGCCGGCATGCTGGTCATAGGGATTCTGCACGAGAGTGTACTTGGCAGAGCCCGATACATAGCTCATGCCGCCCGGGAGGGTATCGACGATGTTCAGCGGTGAGCTGTTGAGCTTTCCGGCTCCGTAGTATTCGTACTCACCGTTCGCGCCCTTATTGCCCTTCTGGCGGTTCGCGTACACTGTCCAGTCGACGACCCACGCGCCCTTCTCATCCGAACCGTCAACGGAGCTCCAGTCGAAGCTCTCACTCCAAGACACCTTCGACTCCGCTTCCGGCTTCTCGACCGCAGGCGTCGTTTCTTTGTTGACAACGTACATAACGAGGTCGGTGTACTGCCGCTGAAGGTTCAGGCCCGACGCACTGACCGACGCGAAGTTCGAGTACCAGCCCGGCAACGCATCGGACGTAGTGGTGTAGGTGATGACGGCGTAGTCCTCGTTCTCGAGGGCGGCCTTTACCTTGTCGTTCACATTTATATCAAGGTTGAAATTTCTTTTTGTTCTACCGACCGTCCAGTTGGCCGTCAGGTCCCAGTCGGCGTTCTGCCCCCGCACCAACACGGTTTTGCCGATTGTGATGGAAATGGAGTCCACGTCGACACCGAGATTTTGCGACCACGCCGACTGAAACGTATCCTTCACCGTCACCTTGTCCGGATGGACCGCATTAACGATCGCTTTCAGCGCGACCTTCGTCTCCCACGTCGCCCTGCCCGTCGTCCCGGCCTCGTCGGAGCTCACGCGCCTCTTGGTAATCGGCGTACCCACCAGCTGCGGCGTGATCTTGCCTTCGGCTGTTCCCGTGACGCGTCCTTCATGCTCAATAGTTGCATTGTTGTGCACGGTGTCGTATGAGTTCGCATCGATCATCTTGGTGTGATAAACAATGCGGTAAGTGGTGTACTTATCGTCAAGGTTAGTCGGGAACCTGTAGGTGAAGGAGCTCTGCGACGAATCGAGCTCGCGCTCCTCGAGGATCTCCGAACCCGAACTGCCCTTATAAACCGTATAACAATCACCCGTATACATTTGTTTGTCGTCAAGCTTGTCCGTAAACACGTAGTCACTCATGTCGGCCTTGAGCTCGCCTTGGTTGAGGGTGACCGTCCATGTGATGTCCGACGACGTGCCCGAGCCGTTGGACTTGTTGATCATGTCATAGCGAAATTGACTAGGAGCAGCCGTGGCCGTACCGTTCTGGCGATCGTTAGGGCCGCCCCATTCCCACGCTGCCGTGTTTTTGGAGCCTCCCTGTTCGTTGATATACTCGCCGTTGTTCACGGAGACGTCACTCTTCAGCTTGGTTTCATACGTAATCGTATGGTCACCCTGGGGAAGGCTGCCCAGGTTCTCGATGGTCGCGGTC
This sequence comes from uncultured Collinsella sp., assembly GCA_900554455.1. Lineage (GTDB taxonomy): Bacteria > Actinomycetota > Coriobacteriia > Coriobacteriales > Coriobacteriaceae > Collinsella. Next base: position 2,836 of record USHT01000074.1, on the reverse strand, counting down.
TGGTCTTCGATTTTTGGCTGCGATTCAATCGTCTTGTTATCAAGCTTGAAGCTGCCCTCCACAAAGCTGAAGTTCTCGCCTAACGTATCGGTGAACTTGACGTTCGTGGCATATGACTCGACGGCAAGCTTGACGGTCCAGGTGACCTTGGCTACGCCGTCGGAGCCCTGAGAGAAAACCCCCGACTTCTCTCCCTTAACGTTACCGTCCTTGGTGGAAATATCGACCTTCCCCATGCCGGGGAACACAACAGGCGTCACGCTTCCAGAACCAACGTCCTTGTTTTTAAGCTGAAACGAGAAGTTCGCCGCGACATAAATGTTCGCAGGGTTTTTTTTCGAGCCACGCCTTGTCGAACGTAAAGATGGCCTTGTTGTTTTTAATCTCCCATGTGCCAGCTCTTACGGCATCGGTGCCCGTTCCCGCCATAAGGTCCACAGCAGCGCTATCGTCGACGGCTATGGTGTCAGGAAACTTGTAAACGGCAACATTGTTCCCAGGCGTAGGAGCCTCGCCAGTCTTGAAATTTGCCGAAAAAGCCCCGTAAAGGGTTGATACAGAGGCCACGGCACCTTTTAGCTCCTGAGTACGATACTCGTCGGTATAGAGCTTAACCGTAACGCGCGCCGTATTCTCATCAATCGCAACCGGCGTTGGTGTCGTCGTCGCATCCTCGGCGCGCACTGGGGCTGCGCCGTGAAAAACAGCGGCGGTGAGGCTAATCAAAATGAAGACCAGGGCCGCCATACCCAGCGACCGCGAGCGGTGTGCGTCCATAGTTGTCCCCTAATTCCTACAACACAGTGTGGAATACGGCGAATCGTCGGATCGAACACAAACCCCAACATCAACATGAACCTGCCTAGCGCATTGCAAGAACCCATTGGGGAGCAACTTCTAAGACGGTTCGTCTATGCCACAATGCATAAAATATAATATAGATACCAGTCATGTAAACCGCAGGTAAAGAGGTCTTTTAATTTAATACCAGTTGGTATTTACCTGTTAACGGGTTTGCATTAAAGCAGTTATATTCTGTAGAATTATGTATATGTTTAAACAACTTAACTTTGACCGGAAAGCCGCTAGGAGGGATAACCGCCCCAGCTGTGGTGCAAACGAACCTGTCCACTGCACAAAAAGGGCGCCGACCGCGATGGTCGACGCCCTTTCTTGTTAGTCGCTATAAAGCCCAGCGCTTATTTGTTGACCTGGCCGGCGCGGACGGCAGCCTTCTTGCGGTCGGTGGCGTTGAGCAGACGCTTGCGCAGGCGGATGTTCTTGGGAGTGATCTCGACCAGCTCGTCGTCGGCGATGTACTCCAGCGCCTCCTCCAGCGAGAAGGTGCGGGGCGGCACCAGCTGAACGGAGATATCGGAGGTCGAGGAACGCTGGTTGCCCAGGTTCTTGGTACGGGCGATATTGACGACCATGTCGCCAGCCTTGCTGCGCTCGCCCACGATCATGCCCTCATAGCACTCGGTGCCCGGCTCAACAAACAGCTGGCCGCGCTCCTGCAGCGTACCCAGGGCATAGGCAACGGCCTTCTCGGTGGTCATGGAGATCATGGCGCCGTTCTGACGGTTACCGATCTCGCCGGCGTAAGGACCATACTCCAGGAAGGTGTGGTAGAACACGCCCTCGCCGTGGGTGACGTTCATGATGCGGTTCTTAAGACCCATGATGCCGCGCGTCGGAATCTTGAACTCGAGGTGCGTCACGATGCCCGAGGTATCCATGCTCGTCATGATGCCGCCGGAGGTGCCGAAGACCTCAACGACCTTGCCCGAGTACTCGTCCGGGCACTCGACGACGGCCTGCTCGACGGGCTCCATCTTGTTGCCGTTCTCGTCCTTCTTAAACAGAACGCGGGGACGGCCGACCTGGAACTCAAAGCCCTCGCGGCGCATGGACTCCATCAGAACGGACAGGTGCAGAATGCCGCGGCCCGAGACCTCGACGCCGCTCTTGTCCTCGAGTTCCTCGATCTTCATGGTCACGTTGTTCTCGGCCTCGTTGAACAGGCGCTCCTTGAGCTGACGGGCGCCCACGATGTCGCCGTCGCGGCCGACAAGCGGGGAGGTCGAAGCCTCAAAGACGATGGACAGGGTCGGCGGGTCGATCTCGATGGGCTCGAGCTCGACAGGGTTCTCGGGATCGGTGTAGACATCGCCGATATCGGTGCGGTCGATACCCACGACAGCGGCGATGTCGCCGGCGCCGACTTCCTGGCACTCGGTACGGCCCAGGTAGTCGAAGGTAAAGAGCTGCTTGACGGTAGCGGTGGCGCTGGAGCCGTCATTCTTGACAACCAGGATCTGGTCGCCCTGGTGGATGGCGCCAGAGTACACGCGGCCGATACCGATGCGGCCGACGAAGTTGGAGTGGTCGATGGTCACGCACTGCATGGCCAGCGGGGCGTTCTCGTCAACCTCGGGCGCGGGCATGTCGTCGATAATCATATCGAGCAGCGGGTACATGTCCATGTTGCCGTCGTTGGGGTCAAGACGGGCAAAGCCGTTCATGGCGCTGGCGTAGACCACGTGCTCCATGGCGAACTCAAGCTGGTCGTCGGTGGCACCCAGGTCGGCCATAAGGTCCAGGCAGTCGTTGTAGGCCTTCTCGGGGTTGGCGCCCGGACGGTCGATCTTGTTGATGACGATCATGATCTTAAGGCCGGTGTCGATAGCGTGACGCAGCACGAAGCGGGTCTGGGGCATGGGGCCCTCAAAGGCGTCGACCAGCAGCAGGGCGCCGTCGGCCATACGCAGCACGCGCTCGACCTCGCCGCCGAAGTCGGCGTGGCCCGGGGTGTCGATGACGTTGATCTTGACGT
>USHT01000073.1 GCA_900554455.1 uncultured Collinsella sp. | reverse complement strand
GAAGCGTGTCGTTTACAAGGATCTGCAGGTCGTTATCGTTCCTACGCTTTGCCTGCTTGTGGTTGTTCCCGTGACTATGCTTCTGGTTGGCCCCTTTGGTTTCTACGTTGGCCAGGCCCTGTGCAACTTTGTGATGTGGCTTATGGCTACCATGCCTGTTCCTGCTGGCTTTATCCTTGGTTCCATCTTGATGTTCGTGGTCCTGTTTGGTCTGCACTGGGCTATCATCCCGGTTTTGATCGCCAACATCGCGGCTTTGGGGTCCGATCCCGTAATGGCAGCGCTTGGTATGACGATTTTTGCAGCCGCTGGCGCTGCTGCGGGCGTGTTCATTAAGGCCAAGAATCCTCAGCTCAAGTCCGTTGCATTCTCGACGATTATTCCTGCCCTTCTTGGCGGTATCACCGAGCCAGTGATTTACGGCATCTCCCTGCGCTACCGTAAATCCATGGTTATCATGTGCCTGATGACCGGCGTCGCTGCTGCTTTTGTTGCCGCAACTGGATGTGGCGAGATGTCTACTGCCGGTGGTTTCCCCTCTATTGTTACGGCTACCAATATTCCGATGTACTGCGTTGGCTGCGCCATTGCTTTCTTTGGCACCGCCGCCCTGCACGTGGTTCTCGGCTTTGGCGAGAAGTCCGAAGAGGAGCTCGGCTAGTATCTTAACGACTGAAACGGTGTCAAGGAGCTTGTTGTGAGTGAGTTAATTGTTCGATGCGATGATTTTGGTTTGACGCAGGGTTGTTCGCTCGGCATTCTGCGAGCCCTGGAAAATGGCTGCATTTCGTCAGTTGGTGTCATCGTTAATACCGGTGTTCGTTCTGATGATGCTCGATCCCTTGCGTCTCATGAGGGCATATCTATTGGCCTTCACGTGAATGTTGTCGCGGGCAAACCGGTATCGAACTTAACTATGGATTCCGGTTTGGTTGACGACGAAGGGTATTTCTTTCCTTCAAGGCGCTATCGAACCTCAGAAGTGGATTTGATCGATGCGGATGAGATTGAAACCGAAGCTCAGGCGCAGGTAGATAAGTTTCAGAGCTTGTTTGGAATGCTTCCGGCCTATATCGATTGTCATTCCGTGGGAACGCCACACGTTGATCAGGGCTTGAGTAGGGTCGCTAAGAGGATTGGAGTCCCCTACGTTGACTTTACTCTTACGAGCCTGAGAAAGCATTCATGGATCTATACGCCCGATTTACCAAATAACATGGTTTACGATTCGTACAACCCTCTTCATTTTCTGATGAGTGGTGAATCGGGAATTTTGACTCACGAGAAGACGTTCGTCGTGTTTCACCCTGCTTTTCTTGATGAGAGCTTGATGGAGATCTCTTCGTTGCGTGAAGGCAGAATGAAAGATCAGGCTGCGCTGTCGTCTCCGTCTTTGAAAAAGTGGCTAGACGATAACGGTGTTATGTTGCGTCCAATTGGATTTGGCTGCTAAGACAATCGGCACTATGTACGTTGCGCGCTATGGCTATTTTTGGCTATGGCGCGCACTGCATCATCAGTGCGCTGCATCTGGGATAGGATGATTTTGTATGAGCAATTCGCTCACAAGAGATTTGCTTCGACTTGTTGAAGACTGCGAGCTAAATGCCAAGAACGTTTCTTATCGCTGGGCTCAACAGTTTCACTTAATGCCACCGTGCGGGTGGTTAAATGACCCAAACGGACTTCATCAGCGAGATGGGGTATTCCATGCTTTTTATCAGTATGGCCCCACGGATGCTGAGGGCAACGGTTCAAAAATGTGGGGACATGCCATCAGCCGTGACCTCATGAAATGGGAAGACTTGGGCGTCGCCTTGCTGCCGGATGAATCTTTCGATTGCCATGGTGTGTATTCTGGCTCTGCGCTGGTTCATGACGGCATCGTTTCGCTGTTTTATACCGGTAATGTCAAGTTGCCCTGCGGTGACGGTTCTTGTGACTATATTTACAGCGGTCGTGAGGCAAATACCATTTTGGTTAATATGGCGGACGATTCGTCATTTGGTGCAAAGCAATTGCTCATGACTAATGTCGATTATCCCGATGATCTTTCGTGCCATGTGCGTGATCCAAAGGTTTGGTGCTCCGACGTTCCATGCGGACGATATCTTATGGTGCAGGGCGCACGTCGTCGCGTCAATGCCGGGAATGAGTGTCTTCAGGGGTACGTCTCTTCTCGAACGGAGCTGCTTAAGCGTCATAATGGTGCGAATTGCTTCTCTGATCAGGGGGAGGTCCTGCTGTTTTCTTCAGACAATCTTGTCGATTGGAAGCTGCAGAACCGAATCACGACTCCCCAACAATTTGGGTTTATGTGGGAGTGCCCTGACTATTTTGAGCTGTCTAAAGACTCGGCTATCTAGCCCATTATCGCATCTGCTCGAGACGCAAAAACGATGCTGCTCACCTACAGCGTTTTGCAACCGAGATTTTTAAAAAAATGCCTAAAATGGCTCAGACCGCCGACAATTGGGAAACGGGGTGCGTTATGGCGCAGATGAGAATCAAGGACATTGCCGTCGAGGCGGGCGTGAGTCCGGCCACGGTCTCGCGCTATCTCAACAACCGTCCCGGGCAAATGACCGAGGAGACCCGTGCCCGCATCGCGGCGGTTATCGAGCGCACTGGCTATCGCCCACGTGCCGCCGCGCGCAATCTGCGGAGCTCGCGCACCAACCTCATCGGCGTGATCCTGGCCGACATCGCCAACCCGTTCTCCAGCGCCATGCTCGAAGGACTTTCCGCCAGCGCCGCTGCGCGCGGCTGCTCGCTCATGACGGCCATTAGCGGCAGCGACCCCGCCAAGGAGGCAGAGTCGCTCACCAGACTTATCGATGCCGGCGTGGACGGCTTGGTCGTCAACACCTGCGGAGGCAATGACGAGGCGATCGTCGCGGCGGCGGGGCGCCTGCCCGTTGTGCTCGACCGCGACGTTGCCGACGGCGGTGTCGATCTAGTGACATCTAACAACCGTGAGCTGGTCGCCGGCTTGGTAGACGCCTTGGCAGCTGCGGGCAGCGAGCGTCTGTGCCTGCTCACCGAGGCAAGCGACGATAGCCCCGTGCGTCGAGAGCGCGCCGAGGCCTTTGCCGACGAGCTTTCGCGCCGCGGCCTTGCGGGCGAGGTCGTCACCCTGGCCGACGGTGGCGCCACGGGCGTTGGCCGTTTGGACAAGACCATCCGCGACTACGCGGGCAAAAGGCTCGGCCTTATCGCCGTCAACGGCCTGGTTTTCCTGCGTCTGACCGAGGCGCTGGCGCAGCTTGGTCCCTCGCTGCCGGCGGGGCTCAAAATCGCGACGTTTGACGACTACCCCTGGAACCACGTGCTCTTTGGCGGTGTGACAACGGCCGCGCAGGACACCCTTACCATTGCCGAGCGCGTGGTCGAGCGCCTGTCCGAGCGCATCGATGTCGTTACCACCACGGTGGGCGAGGCCGCAAAGCTGGCGCCCAAACGCATCGAGATTCCCGGCCACATCGAACATCGCGCATCAACCTCGCGCTAACCGCTCGTTCGCAACGGCCTGTTCGCACACGTTTTTTGAGCGCTTGATACGCTTTAACCCTGCGGAAACATTTTTCTGCGATAGTATCTGCGATATAGACCAGTCGAAACCCGCCCGAAAGAAAGGGGAGCGACATGAACCAGCAGAACATCGATTACGTACTCCGCTCCGTAGAGCAGCGTGACATCCGCTTTGTGCGTCTGTGGTTTGTCGACATTCTCGGCCGCCTCAAGAACTTTGCCATTAGCCCCGAGGACCTCGAGGTCGCTTTTGAGGAGGGTATTGGCTTTGACGGCTCCGCCATCGAGGGCTTTGCCACGCCCGAGGAAGCCGACATGCTGGCGTTTCCCGATGCTTCGACCTTCCAGATTTTGCCGTGGCGCCCGAGCCACAACGGCGTCGCCCGCGTGTTCTGCGACGTGTGTACCCCCGACCGCAAGCCCTTCGCCGGCGACCCGCGCGATGCCCTGCGCCGCATGTTCTATAAGGCCGAGAAGGCTGGCTATCTGCTCAACGTGGGCGCCGAGCTGGAGTATTACTATTTCCCCGACGAGCACACCCCCGAGCCGCTCGACAACGTGGGCTACTTCGATCTTTCGGTGAGCGATGCCGCCCGCGACCTGCGTCGCAACACGGTCCTCACGCTCGAGAAGATGTCCGTACCCGTGGAGTACACCTTCCACGCCGCCGGCCGCTCACAGCACGGCATGAGCCTGCGCCACGCCGAGGCCCTGAGCATGTCCGACGCCATCACCACGGCCAAGCTCATCATTAAGCAGCAGGCCTACGAGAGCGGTTGCCACGCATCCTTTATGCCCAAGCCGTTGGCGGGCGAGGACGGCAGCGCTATGTTCCTGTGCCAGTCGCTATTCGACCACGACGGCAACAACGTCTTTTGGGGCGAGGACGACGAGAAGTACCATCTTTCCGACGTCGCCAAGCACTACATGGCCGGCATCCTGGCGCATGCCCGCGAGATTAGCGCCATCACCAACCCCACGGTCAACTCGTACAAGCGCATCACCACGGGCGGCGACTCCGTGCCGCAGTACGCCACGTGGGGCCTGCGCAACCGCGCGAGCATGGTCCGCATCCCGGTCTACAAGCCCGGCAAGCAGCTGTCTACGCGCATCGAGCTTCGCAGCCCCGACCCCATGGCCAACCCGTACCTGGTCAACGCCGTCACGCTGGCGGCTGGTCTGGACGGCATCGAGCGCAAGCTGGAGCTCCCGCCCGAGGCCACGGCCGAGACGCTCAAGCTTACCGACCGCCAGATGGTCGAGGCCGGCTACACGCCGCTGCCGCGCTCGCTCAAAGAGGCGCTCGACGTGTTTGAGGACTCGCAGTTTATGAAGGATGCCCTCGGCGAGCACATCCACAGCTTCTTCCTCAAAAAGAAGCGCGACGAGTGGCATAAGTTCGAGTCTACGATCACCGAGTGGGAGATCAAGCACTACCTGGCGAACTCCTAATCGCGCTGGCTTGTTCCAGTACGATTGAGCTCATTTCCTTGGAGGCCGATATGTCCGAAAAGAGTGCCCTGTTCATGGCGCGCACGACGCGCTTCCACGAGTTTGCCCGCAGCTTGGCGACCACCCTGGGCGTCGAGGTGAGTCTGGCCACCCCCGATTCGCCGACTGCGGCGCACGACTTTGACCTGCTGATCCTCGATTCCGATGGTATCCGCAGCGACCGCATCGATCAGATTGCCAAATGGCTTGACGATCGTGGCGGCGTCCCCATGCTGATGATCGTCGACGACGAGGCGCTCGGTACCTTGCGCCTGCCCAATCACGCGCATGCCGACTTTGTATGCCCCACGGCGACGCCCAACGAGCTTAAGGCTCGCGCGCAGCGCCTGATGGGCGAGGAAGAGACCGTCACCGCCGACGATGTGCTCAACATCGATAACCTCGAGATCAACCTGGCCACCTATCAGGTGACGCTCGATGGCGAGCCCATCGACCTGACGCTGATGGAGTATTCGCTGCTGAGCTTTTTGGCGACGCACCCCAACCGTGCCTACAGCCGCGAAGTGCTGCTGCACCGCGTGTGGGGCTTTGAGTACTGCGGCGGCACGCGCACCGTTGACGTGCACATTCGACGTATCCGCTCCAAGGTGGGCCCGCAGATTGCGGCACATATCACCACCGTCCGCGGCGTGGGCTATCTGTTTAAGGACTAGATTTCCACCACAAAGGGGACAGGCACCTTTGTGGTGGTTTTGCCGTAGGCCGGGTCCTTTCGGGTCTGCAGCAGAACTTAAGCCTTCCTAAAAGATTGCGTTCTCATACACGTTCGCCCGCATATTGGGGTACAACTCAACGTGAACAATGATGGCCCGCCACATGTTTGGCGGGCCTTTGGTTATTTGACGAAAGGATCGCAGCCATGAGCGAGTACGATTCCCAGCGTCCCCAGGATGCGGGCAACGCCGGCGAGACCCAGCAGCAGCCGCGTGTGCAGGTGGAGTCGACGCCTGCCGGCAGTAACATTCCCTACGCGCAGGCCTACGACACGCAGACCGGCAAGCCGCTGGGTGGCCAGCAGGTCGTGAACAAGCACACGGTGGTCAAGACCAAGACCAAAAAGCTGCCGATCTTTATTACGGCACTCGCCGGCTGTGCCTGCGGCGCCCTGCTGGTCATTGCGCTCATTATGAGCGGCACGCTCGATATCGGCGGCGGCAAGAATGCCGT
>USHT01000072.1 GCA_900554455.1 uncultured Collinsella sp. | reverse complement strand
TTGCCGCTTGGAAATCAGCTCCTTGCCGCCCAGATTGGGGACAGGTTGTTCCATGTAGAGGGTGTGGCAAATTATGTGCTGCTCTCCCCCGCGGAGGACGTGCTGCTTTCAGCGGACGTGAAGCTGATCCCCGGCACGATTCAGGTTGCGCCGATGCAATAAAAGGAGGTAGATCGTTTGCCAGCCTTGGAACAAATGAAGCAGATGCTCCTTCCGCTGCGATTATATATCCTCTCGCCTGAAAGCCGTGTATATGCTGAGCTGTGCGCCTATGCGCAAGGCCTTGAGGCAGCCCAGCAGCGCCTTGATCAGCTAATGGAAGCCGCGTTTATCCAAACCGCTCCGGCAGACCGCCTCGCTGTTTGGGAGCGCATTTTGGGCCTCCCTGCGCAGAGCGAAGGGCCGCTGGAGCGAAGAGCCGCTATTCTTGCCCGCCTCTCGCTCGGGCCGCCCGGTTTTACGCGGGCAGAAACAGAAAGCCTGCTGGAGCAGGCAGGTTTTCCCGGCTCCCTGCAAGAGGATTGCGCGGCAGCAACGCTCCGCCTGCGCTTTGGAGGCAGCACAATCAGCTTTGCGCTTTGTGCGCCGTTGGTCCACGCAATTGAGCAAAGCCTCCCTGCCCAGCTAAAAATTTGGGCGGATATCCCCGCAAAAAGTTGGGACGCCTTAGACGCCGCCGACACAGCCTTCCATGATTGGGATGCACTTTCTCTGCGATGGGAGCTTCAGGAAGAAAACGAATGATAAAGGAGGTGAAAGGATGCCCAGCAGCGCAAAGACGCCGGCGAGCAGCAGACACAGGACGGCGGCGACGAGTGGCTTGCCCACAAAGGCGCCGCGCAGACGGGCGAGCTTGCCGGTGGGGGCGGGGGCGTCGGGCGCGGCGAACGCAAAGACGCGCGGGGCGATGCGGTCACGTGCGATGCTGGCCCAAGCGCAGCCGGTGAGGATGGCGTTGGTCAGGATGAGCATCACAAAGGCGAGCGGCTCGTTTTGGGCGACGAGGCCAATGGCGCCCCAAACGGTCAAAAAGACCTGGAACAGGCCGAAGGCGACGCTCCACCCAAGAGCGCTTTTGGCAACGGTGCCCGACTGAGCGCGAATGGCCTTGGCCTCGCGCAAGACAAGGTAGACGGTCGCCGCAAGACCGACGAGCGAGATGGCGGCAGCGAACATGCTGAGACTCCTCACAAACTTAAAACTACGAAAGCGGGGGTTTACCCGATTGTTACCAAGATATGCGCTGCAATTGGTGTCTGCGCACAACAACCAGCCATATTAACGCGCACGTGTGGCGGTGTGGCGCAATGTAGTGGCGACCTGCGCGATAATGGACGGGAATTACACGGAAACGTAAAGGCTTCTTAAAGAATTAGCGAGGATGAGGCGATGAACGAGCAGGTTTGCACCAAGGCTGTGGATACGTGTGGCTATCCGGTCGAGACCACGGGCAATGCGGTGCTGGACACGTTGGAGCACCGTTCCTCCACGCGTGCCTTCGCGCGTGATGACGACGACCGTCCCGTGGCGGTGACCGACGAGCAGCGGGCGGCAATTTTGCATGCGGCGAGTCGCGCGCCGTCGGCGGGCGCCATGATGATGTATTCCATCGTAAGCATTCGCGAGCAGGCTACGCTGGACCGCCTCGCCGACCTGTGCGATCACCAGCCCATGATTGCCAAGGCGCCCTGGGCACTTATATTTGTGGTCGATTATGCCAAGTGGATCGATCTGTTTGAGCACGTGGGCTGCTTTGAGCCCGAGTTTGTCGAGCGCACGGGCAAGGCGCCCCGCCGCGCGCCGGGTTTGGGCGACTTTGCCATCGCGGCTCAGGATGCCGTGATCGCCGCGCAAAACGCCGTGGTTGCCGCCGAGGCCCTGGGCCTGGGGAGCTGCTATATCGGTGATATCGTCGAGAATGCCGAGGAAGTTGCCGAGCTGCTCGATCTGCCGCCCTATACCATGCCGCTATCGATGCTCATCATCGGCACGCCCCGTAAGGAGCGTCCGGCGATCGCACACCCCGTGGTGAACCTGGTGCACGAGGAGCGCTATCGCCGCGCCGATGCCGCGACCATGGATGCGCAGGTGGCCGAGATGGACGCGATGTTCCGTCCGCATGCCCGCGAGGTGGGGGAGCGCGTCGCGGATATCTATACCCGCAAGCACACCAGTCCCTTTATGGCCGAGATGAGCCGCTCCATGGAGTGGTGGTTCAAAAATTGGCTCGGAAAATGACGGATGTGACAAAGGGACCGTCCCTTTGTCACATTCCATATCGCCGCGGTGGCCTAAAGGCCGTATAAATGTTTATCTAGCTGGGAAAACAGTGCCATTCAAACATGGGCCGATTATCTATAATCCCTTCGAACATTAAAGTTGGGAGGAAACCGGCTTATGGAACAAAAGGCCAAGGAGGCAGCCTCGCACGCTGCGATTCCTGTGAGCATCTCGGCGATGCTCGTCACGCTGGGCGTGGTGTACGGCGATATCGGCACCAGCCCCATGTATGTAACCAAGGCGCTCGTTGCCGGCAACGGCGGCATCGGAAGCGTCACGGAGGAGTTCGTGCTCGGCGCGCTCTCCCTTGTCGTGTGGACGGTCACGCTGCTGACGACCGTCAAGTACGTGCTGATCTCGCTGCGCGCCGACAACCATGGCGAGGGTGGCATCTTTGCTCTGTACAGCTTGGTTAAGCGCTGCGGAAAATGGCTCATCATCCCCGCCATGCTGGGCGGCGCGGCACTGCTCGCCGATGGCATCCTCACGCCTGCCGTTACCGTGACTACGGCTATCGAAGGCCTGCGCACCATTCCGGCAGTCCATGCCGTGCTGGGCGACGATCAGGCCCGCGTCGTGGCCATCACGCTTGCCATCATCATTGTGCTCTTCTTGGTGCAGCGCATCGGCACGGCCAAGATCGGCCGTGCCTTTGGCCCCATCATGACGCTGTGGTTCCTGTTCCTGGGCGGCACGGGTCTGTTCTTTGTCTTCCAGCACCCCGCGGTGCTGCTGTGCCTCAACCCGCTGCGCGGCATCGGCTTTTTGTTGAGTCCCAACAACCATGCGGGCATCATGATCTTGGGCAGCTGCTTCCTTGCCACCACCGGTGCCGAGGCGCTCTACTCCGACATGGGCCATGTGGGTCGCGGCAATATCTACGCCACCTGGCCGTTCGTTAAGTGCTGCTTGCTGCTGTCCTACATGGGCCAGGGCGCGTGGCTTATCAACAACGCCGGCAACCCGGAGCTCATGGGTATCGCCGACCTCAACCCCTTCTACCAGATGCTCACCCCGGGCCTGCGTCCCTTTGCCGTCGGCCTTTCCACCGTCGCGGCCATCATTGCCTCGCAGGCGCTCATCACCGGCGCATTCTCGCTGGTGTCCGAGGCCAGTCGCCTGGACCTCATGCCGCACATGCAGGTCTTCTATCCTGCCGAGACCAAGGGCCAGCTCTATATTCCCATGGTCAACAACGTCATGCTTGTGGGCTGCGTCATCGTGGTGCTGCTGTTCCAGAGCTCGGCGCACATGGAGGCCGCCTACGGCTTGGCGATTACCCTGACCATGATGTGCACGACGCTGCTGCTCTTCTTCTACTTGCATGTTGATCGCGGCCTTAAGGTCGTCCCGTATATCTTCGTTGTGTTCTTCCTTATGCTCGAGGGCTTCTTCTTTGTGAGCTCGCTCACCAAGTTCTTCCACGGCGGCTATTTCACCATTTTGATGGCCATGCTCATCATGGGCATTATGGTGTGCTGGTACAACGGCACGGCGGTCGAGCAGCGCCAGTTTACGCTGCTGCCGCTGCGCAGCTACCTGCCGCAGCTCAAGCGCCTGCGCGACGACGACCGTTACGAGCGCATGAGCGACAACGTCGTGTACCTGACCAAGGACACCCATACCGACTACATCGACCGCGATATCGTCTATTCGATCTTGGACAAGCATCCCAAGCGCGCCCGCGCCTGGTGGTTCGTGAACGTCGAGACCATGGACGAACCGCATACCTTTGCCTATTCGGTCGAGACGTTTGGCACCGACTATGTTTTCCGCGTGCATCTGTACCTGGGCTACAAGGTTAACCAGCGCGTGAACGCCTACCTGCGCCAGGTTGTTCAGGATCTGGCCGCCACTGGCGAGCTGCCGCCGCAGATGCATGACTACTCGGTCTACAAGGATCCGGGCAACATCGGCACGTTTAAGTTCGTCATGATCCGCAAGCTCCTGGCGCCCGAGAGTGACGTGGAGCCGAGCGAGCGCACGGCCATCACGCTCAAGTACATCATCCGTCGCGCCGCCGGCACGCCTGCGCGTTGGTACGGCCTGGAGAACTCCAACGTGAGCTTTGAGTACGTGCCGCTGTTCACCAAGTTCAAAGCCGTGAACAAGATGCAGCGCCTGGCCCCCAACGAGCGCCCGTAGTCGACGCTCGAGGTTTGTCTGCGAACGGGCGGGCTTGTATTGATGGGGATTGAGTCCTGGGAGGAAACCATGGATGCAAAGGTGCTTGACGGTTGCGATCTTGCTGCCGAGATGGTGCGTGAGGCACGCGCCGATGCCGCCGAAGATCGGTTCTTTACGAATCGTGCCAACATGGACATGGCCGATCGCGTGATTTCGATCGTGGTGACGGTGCTTGTCGCGGCGTGCGTGTGCGCACTGCTCGCGCACGTGCTGTTTGTCTAACGACCGCAGGTTGCAAAGGCTTTACACTTGGAACCACCACAAGGGGAAACCACCACAAGGGTGCCTGTCCCCTTTGTGGTGGTTTTTGTTTTTGAGAGAGGGGCGGGACGCTGATGGACGTTCGTACGGACGGCGATATTGCCGATAGTTTTTGGTGGCGGCGCACAACGCTGACGCGCCGCACTCCTCTGTATGACGCCTGCGTATCGGTGGGGCTGCTGGTCGCGGCGACGATTGTGGGCGCGCTGCTCGACCATCCGGGTCTCGCGCCGAGCATCATGATCGTCTATGTGTTCGCCGTTCAGCTGTGCGCATTCTTTACCTGGAGTCGCCTGTATTGCTTGCTGAGCTCGGCTGCCGCCGTAGCGCTCTACAACTTCTTGTTTGTCGACCCGCGCTGCTCGCTATCGTTTATCGACCGCGTCTATCCCGGCATGTTCTTCATCATGTTCGTGGTTTCGCTTGTGTCGAGCTCGATTGCGTTGGCCCTGCGCCGCGCCTTGGCACAGGCTGCCGCCAGCGACCGTCGCACGCATATGGTGCTCGAGACCAACCGCATGCTGCAGCGGTGCGCCGATCAGCATCAGATCGTTCACGCCATGGCCACGCAGCTGGCGCGTCTTTCGGGCTGTCCGGTCGTGTGGTACAGCGCCGACGCCGAGGGCGATGACCTGCTGCCGCGTGCGACGTACACGGCCGTGGGCGATGCCGCCCCGGTGCACGAGCTGGCGCCGCAGATGCCGCCGCGGCTCTCGGCGTCCGCCTATGTGGGGACGCCGCTCGACGCCACGTTTGGCGGCTCGGCGTTCTACGGTATATACCTGACTGTGCGCTCGGGCGACGGCTTCGTGCGCTCGGGCGACCCCGCCTCGGTGGTGGGCGTGCTGGCTATCGTTGCCGAGCCCGACGTGCTGACGCACGAGGAACGGACACTTGCCGATGCCATCGTGAGCGAAGGCGAGCTGGCACTCGATCGCGCCCGCGCCATGGAGGCCCGCGAGGAGGCGGCGGTGCTCGCCAAAAACGAGCAGCTGCGCGCCAACCTGCTGCGTTCCATCTCGCACGACCTGCGCACACCGCTCACCAGTATTTCGGGTAATGCCGACGTGCTGCTCGACCAGGGCTCGACCGGCACCGCCGTGCTCGACGCCCAGACGCGCCGCGGCCTGCTCCTGTCCATTCGCTCGGATGCGCAATGGCTCAACGCTACCGTCGAGAACCTGCTCGCCATCACCAAGCTCGAGGGCGGCGGCATGCATCTGTCGACTACGCTCGAGCTCATGGATGATATCGTCGAGGAGGCGCTGCGCCACGTAAGTCCGGCCGTGCGCGAGCACGACCTTAAGGTGGTGGCGTGCGATGAACCGGCGCTCGTCAACGTCGACGCGCGCCTGATGGTGCAGCTGGTGGTCAATCTGGTGAACAACGCCGTCACCTATACGCCCGCAGGCTCGCATATCGTGATTTCGATTGGCGTTGACGATGGGCACGTGACGTGCTCAGTGGCCGATGACGGCCCGGGCATCGCGCCCGAGGATCGCGAGCGGAT
>USHT01000071.1 GCA_900554455.1 uncultured Collinsella sp. | reverse complement strand
CCTGCCACTTGGTGGCGCCCAAGCCGTACGCGCCCCAACGGATATAGCGCGGAACGGCGCGAATGGCCTCTTCGGTGGTGCGCATGACGATAGGCAGCATCAGAAGCGCCAGCGCCAGAGCGGCAGAGACCATCGAAAGGCCCAGGCCCATGGCCTCAACAAACAAGGCGTAGCCAAAGAGGCCCATAACAATAGAGGGCACCGACGCCAAAGCGTCAGCAGCGTAGCGTATGAGCTCGACGACCTTGCCCTGCTTGGCGTACTCGGCCAGATAGACGGCTGCCAGCACAGCGATCGGCGTGCAGATAAGCATGGCGAGCGCCGTCACGTAGACGGTCGAGACGATCGTGGGCCAAATGCCGCCCTCGGCGTTGACGCCCTGGGGCCAACCGAAGATAAAGTCGAACGAGATATGCGGCAGACCGTTAATGACCACGTAGGCGATGATAGCGACCAGCACCAGCGTGGTGATGTATGCTGCGGCACGGAACACGCCAAGCATGATCTTATTGGACAGGTCTTTGTTGATGCGGCCCTTCTTGCCGTGGGAAAGGGCACGCTTGATGCGCTCGCGCGACGAGGTCGCATCGACCGTCGTGTCAACGGAATCGGACATAGCCTACCCCCTCTTCTTCTTGGAAATCAGACGGACGATGCCCACCAGCGCGGCGGAGATGATAAACAGGACCACACCCATGCCGAACAGCGCCGAGCGGTGCAGACCCGAGGAATAGCTCATGTCGAGCGCGATCTGGCTCGTGAGCGTCGAGATCGGGCTCGCAATGCTGTCGGGAATAACCGGAGCGTTACCCACGACCATGAGCACGGCCATGGTCTCACCGATGGCACGGCCCATACCCAGCACGATGGCATCCACGATACCCAGCTTGGCGGCAGGTAGCACGACCTTATAGATGGTCTGCCACTTGGTGGCGCCCATGGCATACGATGCCTCGCGAATGCCCATGGGAATGGAATTGAGAGCATCGATGGTGAGCGTGGTGATGGTAGGGACGATCATGATAGCAAGCACGAACCACGCCGTCAGCGCACCAAAACCAAGACCGCCGGTCAGTTGCGCGATAAACGGACGGATGATAATCATGCCAAAGAAACCGTAGATGATGGAGGGAATGCCCGCCAGCAGGTCGACGGCGGGGCTGATGAGTTTGCGCACGCGCTTGCTGGCGATCTCGACCAGATACACGGCCGTACCCACACCTAGCGGCACACCCATGGCGAGCGCACCGACAGTCACCAGACCCGAGCCGGCCAGCAGCGACATAATGCCGTAGTGGCCCTCGGAGGGCGCCCACGTAAAGCTGAAGAAGTCCGCCAGACCGATGTCGGTAAAGACGGGCAGCGCCGAGTACGTGGTAAAGACAAAAATCAGGATGACGGTAACGACCGCCAAGAACGCGCAGGCAAAGAAGATCCACTGCAGCGCCTTCTCCTTGATATAGGTACTGCGCGATACGAGCGCCAGCTCGCGCTTCTTGGGCGCCTGAACATTCTGCTCAGTCTGGGAGTTTTCCTGTGCTTCCATGCTACTCACTCCCCTTCTCGTCGTTGGTGACGGGGATAAAGCCCGCCTCGCGAATCTGCTTGTCCATCTTTTCGGACGTCACGTAGTCGATGTAATCCTGCGCCTGCTGCGAAGGCGCACCCTTCACAAAGAAGTACAGGTCACGCGAGATGGGATAGCCGCCGCTCGCGACCGTCTTCTCGGACGCCTCAACATGATTGACCGAGGCGGCCTTGACCGAGGTCTTGGCGTTGAGGCTATCGACGAAGCCCAGCGAAATGTAGCCAATGGCACCGCGCGAACGAGATACCACGTCGCGCACCTGACCCGTGCCCGAAAGAACGGCCGAGCGACGATCGAACGGGGTGCCGTCCATCACGATGGTGCGAAAGGCCTCACGCGTGCCAGACGCCTCATCTCGGTTGATGACCTGAATCTTCAGGTCCTCTCCGCCGACTTCCTTCCAGTTGGTGATCTTGCCGGCGTAAATATCGCGGAGCTGCCCGGTCGAGAGGTTATCGACCGGGTTATCGTCATTCACGATGACCGCGATGCCGTCGTGCGCGATCACAATCGGGGTCAGGCCCAGATCCTGCTCGTCGGCATTGAGGCCGCGAGATGAGCTGGCGATATCGGCCGTGCCGTTGCTGACGGCCTCGATGCCCGCAGAGGAGCCCAGACCGGAGACAAGTACGTCGATGCCGGTCTCTTCCTTAAAGCCCTCGGCCGCAATCTCGGCAATGGGTAGGCAGGTGGTCGAGCCGGCGACGGTAATGGAAGAAGTAGAAGATCCCGAAGAACAGGCGCACAGCGTAAGCGTAAGCACAGCGGCGCTCAGGACCGATACGATCTTTCTCATAGCATCACGCCGATCGCAGCATGGCGCCCACAGGTGCCGTTCTCGTTACGGTAGGAAAAAAAGCGGTCGTTCTGACGCACAGTCGAAAGCTTGGTATCCACGATATTATCCGCGTCGACACCGACATCTACCAGCGCCTCGCAAATGGCAGCGGAAAGATCGAGCATGCGAGAGATGCTCGCATCGATGCACGAGAACTCGGCGGCAAAGCGATCCATGAGTTCCTGGGACACCTCATATTCGTCACCCAAGATATGGGGACCGATATAGGCGGAAACGTCGCTCGCATCGCAGCCGGCAGCATCGCAAAGCGCCTGGCACGCCTTGGCGGAAATACGTGCAATCGTGCCCTTCCAACCGGAGTGCACCACGGCAAATCCGCCGGGAGCCACCAGCACCACGGGAACGCAGTCGGCAAAGCAGAGCAGCACGGGCACGTTATGCGCCGTACAGACGATGGCATCGCAGCCCTCGGCAATCTGCTCGCGAACGTCCTCAAGGTCATCGGCACCGTTCGAGGTCACCGTAACGATATGGTCACCATGGATCTGATTGGGAACGAGCAGGTTGTGCTCGCACTCGGCGGCACCCATAGCCTCGAGCGCGCGACGACGATTTTCTTGAACAGCAAAGGGATCATCGCCAACATGCGAGCCCAAGTTGAGTGAGGAGTACGCATCTTCGGAAACACCACCGACGCGCTCGGTGAAGGCAAAGCGAACATAGGATGTCGCGCCCTCCACCAACGTAACTCCATCATGGTCGACACGCGAAACTTTGTCCGCACGTGCTGCCATACCAAAGCCTCCTAATAACACAAGTACGCGGCATCGCCGCTACAGCCCGCGTTTATACGGCTGTCATACTTCCTTAAAAGGATACCTGCTGCACTGGAGGCAATCGTAAAGGGAACGTAAAGAGATTGGAGGTTCTAGTTTACAAAGTCGAAATAAAAAGGGCGCATCCATACGGACACGCCCCTGTGCACAACAATGCAAAGAACGACTTAGAAGCTACCGCGCTTCAGGAAGTCGGGAAGCTCGAACTGATCGTTGCCGAAGTTAGGAAGCTCGGTGCCACCGACGTTGCGGGTCGGAGCGGCCTGAGCCGGGCTGGCGGCAGGAGCGGTGCGCTGCGGCTCAGCGGAGGCAGCGACCTTGCTCTGAGACTGCTGAGCAGCAAAGAGCTCGTCCTGACGGTTGACGTTGGAGTCGGAGAAGCCCGTAGCGATGACGGTGATACGCACCTGATCGCCCAGGGACTCGTCGACAACGGTACCGAAGATGATGTTGGCCTCGGGGTCGACGGCGTTGGCGACAACGTCGGCGGCGTCGCTGATCTCCTGGATGCCCAGGTCCTTGGAACCGGCGATGGAGAGCAGCACGCGCGTGGCGCCATCGATGGAGCTCTCGAGCAGCGGGCTGGAGATGGCCTGCTGGGCAGCGTCGACGGCACGGGTATCCCCAGAAGAGGTACCAATACCCATCATGGCGGTACCGGCCTGCTTCATGATGGTCTTAACATCGGCGAAGTCCAGGTTGATGATACCGGGGACGGTGATGAGGTCGGTGATGCCCTGGGTGCCCTGGGAAAGGACGCCATCGGCAATCGCGAAGGCCTCGAGCATGGTGGTCTTCTTCTCGGCGATGTCGAGCAGCTTATCGTTAGGGATGACGATCATGGTGTCGACGCAATCGGAGAGGGTCTTAATGCCCTCCTCGGCGCTCTTCTTGCGCTTGCGGCCCTCGAAGGTGAAGGGCTTGGTCACGACGGCGACGGTCAGCGCACCGACCTCGTTCATCGCGATATCGGCAACGATGGGAGCAGCGCCGGTACCGGTGCCACCGCCCTCGCCGCAGGTGATGAACACCATGTCGGCGCCAGCGAGCGCCTCGGCAATGTCGTCGCGGGACTCATCGGCAGCCTTGCGGCCAACCTCGGGGTTGGCGCCGGCGCCCAGGCCGCGGGTAAGGTCGGTGCCGATGTGCACCTTGATATCGGCATCAGAGATCGCGAGTGCCTGAGCATCGGTGTTGATGGCAACAAACTCGACGCCGCGGATGCCCTCTTCGATCATTCGATTGACCGCGTTGGTACCGCCGCCGCCGACGCCGACCACCTTAATGACGGCAAGGTAGTTGTTGATCTCTGTCTCGTGCATGTCGGTCCTCCGAACAAAGGTTATAGCCATAGCATGGGTCGACCCCTGCGCACATTAACCTTCAGGTTGAAAGTAAATGCAAAGGTAAACCGTATTATGTTTGCACATTATGAACGTATCAGTCAAATAATTGACCGTGAAAACCAAACAAACCAGATAAACGGCGTGGTATGGCCCCTCAACAAAGCATCAACCAGCGCTACGAGGTCGGAGCGTTCCTAAATGTATAGTTACCCGGAGAGCGCACATTGATATACGTTACGCCCTCTACCTGCGAAAGCAGCTTGGTGACTACGCGCTCCTTCTTGACGATATCGTTCGAATCGCCCAGCGACACTTCAATGCCGTTATTGAGGTTTGCCGAGATGGCTTCGACCGAAGGCGTGGAAATATCCTTGACTTGTCTCAAGAACTCGCTCGAAAAACCACGCACATAATCCAAGCCAGCCTTAACGGCCTTGGAGCTCACCGCCTGGCCGGAAACCGGAGCGACATCCGCCGAGACATCAGTCAACAACACCGCGCCATAGTGCTTAGCGAGCGCCAGCGCGGCATCAATGCCGGTCAGGGTATTTGAGCCCTGCCCCGTCGTGATGACGTTGCCCTGGTCATCCACTTCGACCGACGTCGACAGCGGGGCGATCCAGGTGTCATCATCCCCGATGGCCCAGGCAAGGTCATCGGAGCTGATATAGGCAATTGCGATGACCTTGCGCTCCATCGGCGTAATGATGAGCGTATGCGGGAACTGACGCTGGACATCCACGCCCGAGACCCACGGATTCTGCTTGAGGTCCTCGGTAATCTGGTCGGGATCGACGTTAAAAAGCGACGTTCCCTCGGGCAAATCGATCAGCTGGATAGCATCGTGCTTCGTCACGTGCTCGCTGCCTTGAATCTGAATATCAGTGGCGGTAAACAACCCAGAGTTAATCACCACGATGGAAACGACGACGAGCACGGCCAAGACGGCCAAAACGCCGCCCACGATTTTGCCTTTGCCTGTAACGACAGAAGCGGCGTCTGATGTTTTATTTGCCATCGCCCTAAGTGAAGACAACGGGTTGACGCCTTTTTTACCCGAAGGCTTCTTGGCGGTAGCCGGCACCGATGTCAGCGAGCGAGGTTTCGATGCGCCCAGCGTGCGACCTGGACGCGGCGCTTTAGTTCCCGTCGAGGGCTTAGGAGTTGCCATGGGACGGGCAGGTTTGACGCCCATAACAGGCTTTGACGTCACCGAGGGACGCGAGGACTTTTTTGCGGCCGGACGATTACCGAGCTGCGAGCCGACCACCGGACGACTGGTCTGTCGAGCACGCCCGACAGACTTAGAGTGCGCGACGGTATTGCGTTGAGGTTTGGCAGGCGCGCCGGAACGCCCTCCGGCGCGGCGGAAGGTGGGTTTCGATGCTCTAGAAGCCGAGGAATTTAACTTCCGGTCTGAGCTCGATGCCATACGCCTCCCTCACCTTTCCGTGCACATGTCTGATAACCGCGGCAACGTCATCGGCCGAGGCGGTTCCGTTATTAACGATAAAATTAGCGTGAACGGGCGAAACTTCCGCGCCGCCAATCGAAAAACCCTTTAATCCACAATCCTCGATAAGCTTGCCCACACTCGCATCGGGCGGGTTGCGAAAGACCGACCCGCAGGATGCGCGACCCATGGGCTGCGTACGCTTGCGCCTCGTCAGGTACC
>USHT01000070.1 GCA_900554455.1 uncultured Collinsella sp. | reverse complement strand
TCGACACCCTCGAACAGACGGGCCCACTCGGCACCCATGTGGTCGAACAGCTCAACGTCGCACTGGTGGTTGAGGAAGGCATCAACCTTAAGGACGTTACCGGCCTTTACGATGCCGTCATGGCGAATACGATCCTCAAGCTCCTGCATGGCGCAACCCCTTCTCGCGGCAACGATACCGCGCGATTAATAAACGTTGTTCGATAGTCTACCACGGACCGACCCCCGCCCGCCCCACAAGCCACATCGCACCATAAAGCTGCAAGACCAGTAGATAGGCCCGATTCGTGGCAGACAGCCTCCCAACACGCTAATGGCAGGCGCGCATCCTCACCAAACGCACCATGGCGAGCGCAAAGCCCACAGCGGCCACAGCCATGAGCACGTAGAACACCGAGCGAAAGCCGAATAGGAATACATCCGGACGGCCTGCAACAAAACTGGTCACGGCCTCGCCCATCGCCACGCTCATCTGCCCATACAGGATATTCGACGCCACCGTAATACCGAGTGCCATGCCGGCGTAGCGCGCTAAACTGCCCAAGCTACCCGCAAAACCGAGCGCCTCGCGCGGAGCCGAGCCCATGTACAGCGAGTTGTTAGGGCTCTGGAAAATAGACGTACCACACGACATAAATGCGACGCAGCACACGATCGCAGGGATAGAAGAGTGCTCGTCGAGCGTGCTTACCGCAAAGAGACCGCACACGTACACGCCCAGACCGACCGCCGTGGGGCCCTCGCAGCCAACACGGTCCGAAACCGTTCCCGAAAGCGGGCCGATAAAGGCATTCACCATCGGCAGCGCCAAAAAGAGCAATCCGGAAATGTCGGAACCAAAGCCGTGGGCGTCCTGAAAATAGAACGGCAGGATAAACTCGGATGCGCCAATGCCAACGAACACGATGAGCATGCAGGCAAGGTTGATGGTGAAGGCCGAATTTGCAAAGCAGCGACGAGCGGCCTCGATCAGGGACATGGGGCGCTCGCCGGCCTCCGGCCTAACATGCGGTAGCGTGTAGAGTCCCACGATAAACGAGATCACGCCAATGGGCAGGTTGATGAGGAAGATGCTCTCCCAGGGAAAGCTTGCCACCAGCATGCCGCCGAGCACGGGGCCACACATCATGCCAAGGGCCACAAAGGTCGCGAGAATACCCATGGCACGGCCTCGTTCGCGTGCCGGAAACGACTCGGTGATGATACCCATGTTGTTAGCCATGGCCGCCGCGCAACCGACGCCCTGAACAATGCGTGCCAGGATAAGAACCTCGAGCGAGGCCGAAAGGCCACACAGCAGCGAACCGACCGAAAAGACGATGACGCCCAACTGGAACACATTCACCTTGCCGCGCACGTCGCCCAAGCGGCCAAACGGCAACATAGCCACGCAAGTCGCAAGCAGATACACCGAGCTTACCAGCTGAATGCGATCGAGGCCCACGCCCAGCTCCTTTTGCATCACGGGCAGCGCCACGGTCACGACGGTCGAATCCAGACACACCATAAACGTCATGATGAGCACGGTGAACAGAATCGCCCACTTGTTCTTGCCATGGGTGTCGCCCTCTAGGGCAATGTGCTCGCGGCGCAGCTGCTCTGCAGTTTTCTCCATATCCATCCTTTCGAGTGGCGCAACGCAAAAACGGGGCCCCAATCGCCTGCAAACAGCCGCGATTGGGGTCCCGCCTACGGAATCGGAACGAAAGGTCACCGAAGCTTTCTGCCGGCATCGGCACCTTACACGAACGCTAGCCTAGCACTGCTCGAGCGCCTGCTCAAGGTCGGCAATCAAATCGGCCGTGTCCTCGAGACCGCACGACATGCGCACCATGTCGGCGGAGATGCCACAGGCGATGAGCTCCTCATCGTTCATCTGACGATGGGTGGCGTTTGCCGGGTGCAGGCAGCAGGTGCGGGCATCGGCCACGTGCGTGGCAATCTGGGCGAGCTTAAGACTCTTCATAAAGGTCTCGGCCGCCGCACGACCACCGGTAAAGCCAAAGCTCACGACGCCGCAGGTACCGTTGGGCATGTACTTCTGAGCCATGTCGTAGTACTTGTCGCCCTCTAGGCCCGGATAGCTCACGAAGCGCACTTTGGGGTGGCCCTGCAGGAACTTGGCGGCCGCCAGACCGTTCTCGCAATGGCGCGGCATACGCACGTGCAGGCTCTCGAGCGAGCTGTTCAGGAAGAACGCCGCCTGCGGGTTCTGCATGGGGCCGAGGTCGCGCATGAGCTGCGCGGTAGCCTTGGTAATAAAGGCGCCCTCGCGGCCGAACTTCTCGGCATAGGTCACGCCGTGGTAGCTCTCGTCGGGCGTGGTGAGACCCGGGAACTTGTCCGCATGGGCCATCCAGTCAAACTGACCGTGATCAACGATCACGCCGCCCAGGTAGGCCGCGTGACCATCCATGTACTTGGTGGTGGAATGCGTGACGATGTCGGCGCCCCACTCAAAGGGACGGCACATCACGGGCGTCGGGAAGGTGTTGTCGACCATCAGCGGCACGCCGTGGTCGTGCGCGGCCTTGGCAAAGCGCTCAATATCGAGCACGGCAAGCGCGGGGTTAGCGATGGTCTCGCCAAAGACGAGCTTGGTGTTGGGCTGGAAAGCGGCCTCCAGCTCCTCATCGGTGCAGTCGGGTGCGACGAACGTGCAGGTCAGACCCATGCGCTCCATAGTATGGGCGAGCAGGTTGTAGGTACCGCCATAGATGGCAGAGCTCGCGACCACGTGATCGCCGGCACCGGCCACGTTAAAGATCGCGAGGAAGTTCGCAGCCATGCCCGAGCTCGTGAGCATCGCAGCGGTGCCGCCCTCCATCTCGCAGATCTTGGCGGCAACCAGATCGCACGTGGGGTTCTGCAGACGGCTGTAGAAGTAACCAGACTCCTCCAGGTCAAACAGCTTGCCCATGTGCTCCGACGTGTCGTATTTCCACGTGGTGGACTGGTAAATGGGCACCTGGCGCGGCTCGGCATCTCCCGGGTGATAGCCGCCCTGAACACATGTAGTACCGATGGTCTGCTCGCTCATATCTAGCTCCCTTGCCTGGGTTACGTTTTATCCGGTTCACGATACCGCTACCCCGCACCCCTCACAACCCATCCCCAAGGTAGGTTAAGGGACAAATTGATCAGGGGTATTTATCTCAAGCCTTGGGCATTTGTTCGATAGATAAAAACGAGGCATACATGAAGCTCTCGATGATTACATGCCCCGTCACGGGTACCATAGGCGGGTACACCGTGAACAAGGAGACAACGATGAAGCAAATCCATACGGCCCAGCTCGACATCAACGCCTGTCAGGCTCAGGCTGCCGAATACCACGCCCGTGGCTTTAACTGCGCCCAGGCCGTTGCCTGCACGCTCGCACCTGCCGTCGGGCTCGACCCCCAGACCGCCTTTACCCTCACCGAGGGCTTTGGCGCCGGCATGGGTGGCATGACCGAGACCTGCGGCGCCATCTCGGGCGCTGTTGCCATCATGGGCTTTGTAATGAGCGACGGCATGGAGAACCCCAAGACCAAAGGCCAGACCTACAAGCTGTCGCGCGAGATTGCCAAGCGTTTTGGCGAGAAGAACACGACGACCGTCTGCGGCACGCTCAAGGGCATCGGATCGGATAAGGGTCCGCTCCGCAGCTGCCCCGGCTGCATCGACGATGCCGTCGAAATCGCCTGTGATGTGCTAAAGCAGCTCGCCGAGTAATCGACAGCAACAGTAAAACGACGGCCGGCGCGCTTAGGATCCATCCAAAAGCACGCCGGCCGTCGCCGTTAGAACTCGGCAAATTTGGGAGCTCCGACCTCAATCTCCTCACGCCCCGCCATAAGCTCGCGCATCTTAGCGCAAAACGGCTCCTGCTCCCCAGCTTTGAACACCAAGTGAATCGTCACGGCATCCGCGTAATCGGTATCCGAAACCTTGGCACCCGAATCCTGCGCCAAACGAAGCACCTGCTCGTACTGCGGATAGGCCACATGCACGTCAACCGGCACGACGCTCGTCATCTCAACGATCTGCCCGGCCTCCTGAGCCGCGGCCACCGCCGCCTGCGTCGCCGCGGTATAGGCGCGTACCAAGCCACCAGGCCCCAACAGCGTGCCACCAAAATAGCGCGTCACTACGCAGCAAACATTTTTGAGCTCCGCGCCGCGCAAAACCTCGAGCGTCGGCATACCACTCGTGCGGCTCGGCTCACCATCATCGCTCTGGCGCTCGCGTCCATCGACCAAAATCCACGCGGGAACATTGTGTCGAGCGTCGTAATGACGTTTGCGAACCATCTCGATAAAGGCATT
This sequence comes from uncultured Collinsella sp., assembly GCA_900554455.1. Lineage (GTDB taxonomy): Bacteria > Actinomycetota > Coriobacteriia > Coriobacteriales > Coriobacteriaceae > Collinsella. The sequence continues at coordinate 1,965 of USHT01000070.1, read as the reverse complement.
CGCCTCATCCTCGGACTCAATATGGACCAGCTGGGCAATAAACCGGCTCTTGCGGTCCACAAACTCGCCCGAAGCCTCAATATTCGATTGCAGAGTAAAATAGCTGTCCAACAAAGCCCCTCAACAGAATAAAGCGCAGCAACAAACAGCCTAAATAATACGGCAAAGACATCACCGTTGCCCTCGCCAACAAGAACGGAAACGCCAATGATGCCGTCACCAACAGCGAGAACCCGTCAGCGCGAGCAAGGTGCCTTGAAAGCTGAGGGCATTGACCTTATGGTCATGCCCGAAGGCTTGAAAGGCAGATTGCCGCGCTGACGGGTTCGCAGCGTCAACAAAGTGCTGAGTGGGCCTATAAGCCGGGTTCTGTCGTGAACGGTCATTTATCTTGTCTGCACGTTACCGTGCAGCTCCACGCACGCTACCCGAACGCGGACCGGGCCGGCCCATAGCGTTCCTATTCGCGCTTGCTCCGGATGGGGCTTGCCAAGCCGCCGTGTTGCCACGACGCTGGTGGTCTCTTACACCACCGTTTCAGCTTTTCCCTTTACGCCTTGCGGCGCAGGTGGGAGTCTTCTTTTCTGCGGCGCTTTCCGTCGGATCACTCCGCCCGGCCGTTAGCCGGCATCCCGCCCTCTGGAGCCCGGACTTTCCTCACGCGTGCTGCAAGCAGCACATCGCGCGACCGTCTGGCCCACTCAGCAGTGCAAGAGTGTAGCACACCGTCAGCATAGGCAGCGGCACAACACAAGCGCTCGACACGATAAACCAAGAACCATGTCATGCAGTACAATAGGAACGCCGATGGGCAACGTCGTCAGTCGAGACGCGACCGCGCTCCGCACCCCTCCGTCTACTCGGTGCGTTCCCGCCTCCTCCCCGAGGCGGGATGTCGGCGTTTTTTCATGCACCGACAACTCAATAGCAAGCGAATAGCCCAAGCAGCGTTACGCGCAGGCACTACCGAACATCTCGGCAGTAAATGCAAAAAGGGACCCGTCCATTACGGACGGATCCCTTAAAACAAGTGATCGTCAAACCGATTTACTCGGCGTCGGTCTCCTCGTCCTTCTTCTCGGAAGGCAGCGGGGTAACCTCGATCTCGACGCCCAGAGTCTCAGCAGCGGACTTCATGGACAGGGAGATACGACGACGGTCGAGGTCGATCTCCATGACCTTGACCTGAACCTTGTCGCCCACGTGGGTGACCTGAGAAGGCTGATCGACGTGCTTGTTGGCCATCTCGGAGATGTGCACCAGGCCCTCGATGCCCTCGCCCAGGTCGACGAAAGCGCCGAACGGAACAAGCTTGGTCACCGTGCCCTCGACGATAGCGCCGACGGGGTACTTCTTGACCAGTGCGCGCCACGGATCCTCGGTGGTCTGCTTGAGACCCAGGGAGATGCGCTCGCGGTTGAGATCGACGTCGAGAACCTCGACCTCGACCTCCTGGCCGACCTTGACAACCTCGGAAGGATGGTTGACGTGGTTCCAGGAGAGCTCGGAGATGTGGATGAGGCCGTCGATACCGCCGAGGTCGACGAAGGCGCCGAAGTCGACGATGGAGGAAACGGTGCCCTGGAGACGCATGCCAGACTTGAGCTTGGACAGGATCTCGGAGCGCTCGGCCTTACGGGACTCCTCGAGCACGACGCGACGGGAGAGGACGACGTTGTTGCGGTTGCGGTCCATCTCGATGACGCGGGCCTCGATGCGGGTGCCCATGTAGGAGGTGAGGTCCTTGACGCGACGGAGGTCGACGAGGGAAGCGGGCAGGAAGCCGCGCAGGCCGATGTCGAGGATCAGGCCGCCCTTGACAACCTCGATAACCTCGCCCTCGACGTTCTCGCCGGAGTTGAACTTCTCCTCGATGCGGTTCCAAGCACGCTCGTACTCGGCACGCTTCTTGGACAGGACCAGACGACCGTCCTTGTCCTCCTTCTGGAGAACCAGGGCCTCGAT
>USHT01000069.1 GCA_900554455.1 uncultured Collinsella sp. | reverse complement strand
CCTCAAACACGCGACGGGCGTCCTCTACGCCCTTGTCGTCCTGCGGGAAGAACAGCATGGCCACGCCATAGTCGCCCTCTGCCGGCAGAATCTGGCCGCACTTTTGAGCCTCTTTACGGAAAAAGTGATGCGGAACCTGGAACAGGATGCCAGCGCCGTCGCCGGTATTCTTCTCGAGTCCCGTGCCGCCGCGGTGCTCCAAGTTGACCAGAATGGACAGCGCGTCGTCCAGAATCTGGTGATGGCGCTCGCCGTTGATATCGGCAAGCGCGCCGATGCCGCATGCATCGTGGTCGAATTCGGGGCGATAAAGGCCCTGCTGCTGAGCGGAATCTGCCTGCATCGCGATCCTCCCCTTGGTGTTAGACAGTCAGTTGAATAGGCATACTAGGAGCATCGCCGGCCCGTTGTGTTTCCCGCCCGTTTCGAAACAATCGCGTAACGCACGCCCTACGAGTGGACACCGCCGACCTCAAGGACAACGACAAGGGCCCCAAGTTCGACCTGTAAACTCACCACTTCAAACATCTCAATCTGTAACAGTAAGATCCAATTTCCATCCCTAGTTGTTACAGATCAAGACATTTCAGCAATCCCCTTTCACCATCCTATTCAAATACAACAATTTTGTTAGTCTTGGTTAACTTTTGAGCCTAAAACGGGTATCCTTTGCGGCGTCAAACAAACGGCACGCAGGAGCTCACCATGCTCAACCATCTCAAACATCATTTTGGCTCCCGACGCACCGGCGGTCACGGAGGCCTAGACATTGCGCGGCACATCGGCCCCGGGCTACTCGTGACCGTCGGCTTTATCGACCCGGGCAACTGGGCCTCCAATATGGCCGCGGGCTCGCAGTTTGGCTACGCGCTGCTGTGGATCGTCACACTGTCCACGATTATGCTCATTGTGCTGCAGCACAATGCGGCGCACCTGGGTATCGCCACGGGCGCCTGTCTTGCCGAGGCCACGACACGTTACCTCCCCCGCTTCGTTGGACGCACGGTGCTCGCCAGTGCCTATCTCGCGACCATCGCCACCGCCATGGCCGAAGTCCTGGGTGGCGCGATTGCCCTTCAAATGCTCTTTGGGCTGCCCGTGCGTGCGGGCTGCGTCATCGTGGCGGCAGTATCGATGGCGATGCTCATGACGAACTCCTACAAGCGTGCCGAACGCTGGATCATCGCCTTCGTAGGCGTGGTAGGACTCTCGTTTTTGGCCGAGCTTGCACTAGTCAAGGTCGACTGGCCGCAAGCCGCCGCAAGCTGGATCACGCCCAGTATGCCCACTGGCTCTGCCGCGATTATCGTGAGTGTCCTGGGTGCGGTCGTTATGCCCCACAACCTCTTTCTACACTCCGAGGTCATCCAATCCATGCACTTCGAAGGCCAAGGCGAGCAGGTTATCGAAGAGCGCCTGCGCTATGAGCTCTTCGACACGCTCTTTTCGATGGGCGTGGGCTGGGCAATCAACTCGGCCATGGTCATCCTGGCCGCAACGACCTTCTTTGCGCACGGCATTGTCGTAGACGACCTCGCCGTCGCAGCGGACACGCTCTCCCCCATTCTGGGCCCAGCAAGCTCGACAATCTTTGCGGTGGCGCTGCTGTTTGCGGGCCTCTCGAGTAGTGTGACGGCAGGCATGGCGGCAGGCACCATCACCGCGGGCATGTTCGACGAGGAATACGACATCCGCGACCGACATTCCTCGATTGGGGTGGCGGCATGTTTCGCCGGCGCAGTGGCGGCGTGCCTGGTCGTCCCAAATCCTTTTGAGGGTCTCATTTGGAGTCAGGCGCTGCTGTCGCTTCAGTTGCCGATTACGGTCTTTGTGCTCATACGACTCACCAGTTCGCCCCGCGTCATGGGCAAATACGCCAACTCGCGCCCGCTCAACGCGCTGCTCGTAGGGATCGGCGTCATCGTGACGATTCTCGACATCGTGCTGCTAACGGGGATGTAATTGGGATGGCGTGACTGTCCAGATATAACGTCTTAATCTGTAACACGTGAGACCGTTTTAAACCGTCAGATAAATCAAAAGGGTCCCGGCCGAGAATTCGACCGGGACCCTTGGACAGAGCTATGTTCGGCTTTCGCCGTGTGTCTACGAGTTACTCCTCGACGAGCTCAAACTCATCGGGGCCGACGCCGCAGACCGGGCATACGTAATCCTCGGGCAGCTCGGGCGTGTCGACCTCAACCTCGTAACCGCAAACGGTGCACACGAACTTATACGTCTTCTTTTCCTCAGCCATGATGTTCTCCTCTCGAACGTGACTGCTGGTGTACTTGCTTATTAGTATATATTCTCAATAATATAATGCAAGTATTTTTAGAACATTTCTAGCCTTGATACGACGAGGCTTTGGGCGGCGTCTTGCCCTTTAGCACCTTGTGATAGTAGTCGTACGTCAGCGGCGTCTCGTCGCTCAGGCGCTCGGCATCCTCGACCTCGCCAATAAACAGCAGATGCGTGCCCACATCCACAGTGTCGATCAAACGGCAGCTAAACAGGGCCGCCGCATGCTCGGGCACATAGGGCATGCCCAGAGCCGTCTCGCGGGTCTCGTATTTGGCAAACTTGTCATAATCGCTGCTGGTGCGGAACCCAAAGTTACCGATGTAGAGCATGTCGGCCGTCTGATCGATCACGGTCAGCGCGAATGCTTTGGCCGATGCGATGACGCCCGAGGTGACATTGTCCTTGTTCACGGCAACCGAAATACGCGGCGGCATGGACGTCACCTGCACCGCAGTGTTGATGACGCAGCCGGCACGCAGCCCGTCCGCCACGGCGCTCACCACGTACAGGCCACTCGGCATGGTAAAGAACGCAGTTTTGTCCATAACGATCACTCCCCTAGCTCGGGTTGGAACCTCATGGATGTATGTACCCACAAAAAAGGCGGCACCCATAACGGACGCCGCCTTTGAGACATATGTGTCAGAACAGTAAGAAAGATGAGACGCCCGCAGTTGCGGTGAAATAGGGACTGAATAGCCCCTCAAACAGGCAAAACAGTCCGTATTTCACCGCGGTCGATCTCGCGTTGGACATCACGCTTGGCCATGTCCTCGCGCTTGTCGTAGAGCTTCTTGCCGCGACCCAGACCCAGCAGCAGCTTTACGCGGCCGTCGGTATTAAAGTAGAGTTCCAACGGAACCAGCGCATAACCACGGTTGCGAAGTTTGCCGTCAAGAAAGTCGATCTCCTTGCGGTGCAGCAGCAGACGACGCAGACGGTCGGGATCGCGATTCCACACGCCACCATGGCTATAAGGGTGGATATGCAGGCCGACGAGCCAGCACTCCCCGCCGCGGATCAGCGCGAAGGTATCGGTAATCTGGCAGGCACGCTCGCGAATCGACTTGACCTCGGTGCCACTCAGTTCAATACCGCACTCAAATGTCTCATCGATAAAGTACTCGTGATGCGCCGAGCGATTCTTGGAAATGAGCTTGCGCTCGCGCTTACTGGGCATCGCCGGCCTCCTTGGCGCCATCGGCGTTTGAGCCCGCAGCCTCGCGCTTTGCCTTGCGCTCGGCATTGAGCTCGGCATCGCTCTCGCGCACCAGTTTAATAATCGCCGCGCAGGCCTCCTCGCCCACCAAGTCGCGAGCACGCACCGTCAGGCGCGTCGCCTCCTGCTTGTCGCCGTCGCTTGCGGCATCGGTCGCGCACATAATCAGGCAGATGGCAATCTCGGCCGAAGGCGAGGTCGGAACGCCTTGCAGGGCCAGTTCACCCATCACGTGCTCGTCGCTCTCATCGGCGGCATCCGGATAGGTGGTATGGATCTTGTTGAGCAGGCGCGTCGTATGCGCATCGTTGGGCGCCAGGCGCAGCGCCAGACGCGCGCAGCCCACGGCAGCCGAAACGTTCTCGGTCTCGGGCTCCAAGAAGTACTGACCTAGATTGGCGTAAGCGCGGGCGGCGCACTTGCCATCACTTGCACGCTCCAGCACCGAGAACGAGAGCGATGCCCATTCCTGCTTGTCCTCGAGTGCGCGGAACAGCTCGGCCAAATCCAAGCGATAGTTGCAGTTCATGGGGTCCCAACGCACAGCCTGCATCAGGGCATTACGAGCGCTCACATAATCCTGCTGGCGAATGTAGGCAAACGCCATGTCAGAGTACAGGCGGTCAAACGGCACCTCGACCTGCACGAGCTCGCGCGGATCCTTCTCCACGCGGCGATAGGCCAAGCGCTCAAACTTGCTATCGAAGCTAAAGTATTGACGCTTCTCCTCCGTCTTGCACTCAGCATCAATATACTCCTCGGCGAGCTCCACCAGACGCTCCAGCAGCGGCGTCGCCGTAGCCAGGTCGCCCTGCGCCAGATAGTTCTCGGCATACGTGATGTCTTGCAAGCTGATGGGCAGATCCATGGCTACTCCTCGATCTGAGCGAAACACGGCAGGCGCCGTATATACGGTCAATACACAAAACCCGGGTCTCTTACGAGGCCCGGGCGTTCAATTTTGGTAGCCCGTACCAGATTCGAACTGGTGATCTCCGCCTTGAGAGGGCGGCGTCCTAAACCGCTAGACGAACGGGCCATATGTAGCAAATGCAATGGCTGGGATGGAGGGAGTCGAACCCCCATTGACGGAACCAGAATCCGCTGTCCTGCCATTAGACGACATCCCAATGACTGCATCGCTGCGCTCGGCTGTGCCTTTGCGCAAGAAAGAAATATACGGGAAGTCTCGCCGTGACGCAAGCCCCAATTTTGACTTTTTTGAAATTCAGTCAAATTGGCCTAATTTAGTCCAACCCGTGAAGGACCTGTGAAGCCAACCGCTGTACACGAAGGGCAAAACGCCGTGAGCGGTAGCCGTCAACCGTTGGCAGATTCTACCGTGAAAACGATAGCACCAGGCAACACAATCGAAGTATCAATGATCGCGTAGATATCGAGGCGCCATGGACGAAGAGCTTGATTACCTATGGGAGACCCTGGGCCTCGAGATCACTGCCGACCTTTGGCCCGAACGGGACAAAATTCACCCCACGTTACGCCCCGCCATTACTGTGGTGCAGGCAAAATACCGCCGTGCATCCTTTTTAATCATGCGGATGTCATGGCACGCGGGACTCCCCGACCTTAAGCGAATCCAGGCAAGCCTCGTCGAGTTGTCCGGTATGCCGACCGTCATATCCGAGGCGCACCTGGAGCAGCGCCAGCGCGAGCGACTGCAACAGCAGCGGATTCCCTTTATCTGCCCCGGCGTTCAGGCATATCTGCCCTTTATGGACGAGGAGTACTGGAGCGGCAAGCCCAACAAACACGTAAAGGTCTACGATCCGCACGAATGGGCACAGCTGGCGGACTGACTGAGGCAGGCCCGCCGGCGGAAAGTGCGTCCCACCCTGAGCACTCAAAACGGGTCGCACTTTCCGCAGCCGCTACAGCAACGCCTCGGCCCAAGCCGATTCCCTAAAGCCGGGAATCGCAAAGTCGTCGCCCACCAGCAGCGGACGCTTGACCAGCATGCCGTCGGTCGCCAGCAGCTCGTAGCACTCCTGATCCGTCATGCCCGCATCCAGACGCGCCTTCAGGCCCAGCTCTCGATATTTCATGCCCGACGAATTAAAGAAGCGCCGCACCGGCAGCCCCGAACGAGCAATCCAGGTCGCAAGCTCATCAGCCGTGGGATTGTCCAAAACGATATCGCGATCGATATACTCTACCCCATGTTCGTCCAGCCATGCCTTGGCCTTCTTACAGGTCGAGCACTTGGGATATTCAACAAACAGTACGGTCATGGGAATCCTCCGAATATAGATCGGCCAACGCAGGCACACGCCACACGAGGCGCCTTCGTATGATGGGCCAATTGTAGCCCACGGGTCACACGCTAAACGAACCGTACCCCGAATCCGCGTTTGATGAACGGCAGCAGCTCCATTGCCTCGGGCGTGATATGGCCCGCAACGTTCATGCGCTCGTCACCGGGAAGATCGACCCGCGCAATCTCAAGCTCGCCTTCGTAGCGCCCATATCCGCTATTGCTCACAGCGAACGACCCGGCCTTTCGCGGCAGGCCGGCTCCGGCATCCGTCGGCACGGAATCCGGCTTAAGCGTCGTACGTGACTCCTGAGACCTAAAGATGAGGACGCTCGAGTCGGGCCGGTCGTGATGAATCTGCCCGCGCACATAGGCATAACCGGGCTCAAGCTCGCATTGCAGGTCCACGTATCCGGCGGAAACTTGAGCAAACTGCGCCCAGCCCGCATCGGAAAAATCGGGGTCGCCGACCAACACAATGTCGCAATCGGCGCCATGTGCAAGCTCAAGCATATTGAGGGCAACCTTTGACGCGCGACCGCGCTGCGCCTCGACCGTCGGCAGTCCCT
>USHT01000068.1 GCA_900554455.1 uncultured Collinsella sp. | reverse complement strand
ATTCCGCAGGACGCAAAGAGGCTCGCCGCACGAAGTGCGCAGCGAGCCTCTTTGCATGTCCGAGGACACCAATTTAATTTAGTGTGGTTCCCTAAAGGGCGACAACGCAGGAGACCCGGCAAGGCCAGGAGCAATTTGTCTCGCAAACATTCCGCAGCCGCGAAGCGGCGAGGACGTTTGAGAGGCAAAGTGCGTAGGCCTTACCGGGTCTCCGGTGGGAGTTGAGTCCCTTTAGAACTTGTTGTGGAAGGTACGCGCAATGACCTCGTCCTGCTGCTCCTTGGTGAGCGTGTGGAAGTTCACGGCATAGCCGGAAACGCGGATGGTCAGCTGCGGGTACTTCTCGGGGTGAGCCTGAGCGTCGAGCAGCGTCTCACGGTTGAAGACGTTGATGTTCAGGTGGTGGCCACCCTTCTCGGCGTAAGCGTCGAGCATGTGGACCAGGTTATCGGCCTGAGTCTCGGAAACTTCAGAAACCTTCATAATGTGTCTCCTTCGATCGATAGGCGCCGGCCGAAACCGGCGCGCTAATCAGTAATCGTTATTGTTAGTATAGCACTAACAATAGTTACTCGCCCAGCTGATCAAGGTCGATATCGCCAAAGAACACCTGGTCCTCCTTGCCGAGCGCACCCGGGATGATGGAGAAGGTGTTGGAGATGCCGTCCTGAGCATCGCGGAACGGGAGCTTGGAAACCGAAGACAGCGAAGCGATGGCACCGTGGCTATCGCGCTTGTGCATGGGGTTAGCACCCGGGGCGAACGGCTGGCCAGCCTTGCGGCCGTCAGGCGTGGAACCGGTCTTCTTACCGTACACGACGTTGGAGGTAATGGTCAGAACCGAGGTCGTGGGCACGGAGTTGCGGTAGGTGTCGTTCATGCGGATGTACTCCATGAACTGGTGCACAACGTCGTGAGCGATCTGGTCGACGCGGTCGTCGTCGTTACCGTACTTGGGGAACTCGCCCTCGGTCTCGAAGTCGACGATGATGCCGTTCTCATCACGGACGGGGTGGACCTTGGCGTACTTGATGGCGGACAGGGAGTCAGCCACGACGGAAAGGCCAGCGATGCCCGTAGCGAACCAGCGGTGCACGTGCTTGTCGTGCAGAGCCATCTGGATGCGCTCGTAGCAATACTTGTCGTGCATGTAGTGAATGATGTTCAGCGAGTTGACGTACACGCCAGCGAGCCACTTCATCATGTCGTTGTACTTGGCCACAACGTCGTCGTAATCGAGCGTATCGCCCTCGACGGCGCGATACTTGGGGCCGACCTGCTTCTTGGAGACCTCGTCAACACCGCCGTTGAGTGCGTACAGCAGGCACTTGGCCAGGTTGGCGCGTGCGCCGAAGAACTGCATCTCCTTGCCGATGCGCATGGAGGACACGCAGCAGGCGATGCCGTAGTCGTCGCCGTGGTAAACGCGCATGAGGTCGTCGTTCTCGTACTGGATCGAAGAGCTGGCGACAGAAGTCTTGGCGCAGAACTTCTTGAAGTTCTCGGGCAGACGGGTCGACCACAGAACGGTCATGTTGGGCTCGGGGCTGGTGCCCATGTTCTCGAGCGTGTGCAGGTAGCGGTAGCTCATCTTGGTAACGAGCGTACGGCCGTCAACGCCCATGCCGCCGATGGACTCGGTGACCCACTGCGGATCGCCGGTGAACAGGGCCTGGTACTCGGGGGTACGGGCAAACTTGACCATGCGGAGCTTCATGATGAAGTGATCCACGAACTCCTGGATCTGCTCCTCGGTGAAGGTGCCGTTGGCAAGGTCGCGCTCAGCGTAGATGTCGATGAACGTAGAGGTACGGCCGATGGACATGGCAGCGCCGTTCTGCTCCTTGACGGCAGCAAGGTAGGCGAAGTACATCCACTGGATGGCCTCCTGCGTGTTGGTAGCAGGGTTGGAAATGTCGAAACCATAGGTCTCGGCCATCATCTTGAGCTCGCCGAGGGCGCGGATCTGCTCCTGCAGCTCCTCACGATCGCGGATGTTGTCGGCGGTCATGACCGTCGGGGTGGAAGCCTTCTGGGCCTCCTTGTCCTTGATCAGGTAGTCGACGCCGTACAGGGCAACACGACGGTAGTCGCCGATGATGCGGCCGCGGCCATAGCCATCGGGCAGACCGGTGATGATGTGGGCCGAACGGCAAGCACGCATCTCGGGGGTGTAGACATCGAAGACGCCGGCGTTGTGGGTCTTGCGCTCGAAGGTGTAGCGCTCGACAACGTTCTCGTCGACCTTATAGCCGTGCTGGCTGGCAGCCTGGCAAGCGATGCGGATACCGCCGTTGACGTGCAGCGCGCGCTTGAGCGGCTTGTCGGTCTGGAGACCGACGATGGTCTCCTTCTCGCGGTGGGCGTTATCGATGTAGCCAGCGGGGTGGCTCACGATACCCGTGACGGTCTTGGTGTCCATATCGAGGACACCGCCCTGCTCGCGCTCCTTAAGCAGCAGGTCGAGAACCTCGCCCCACAGCTCCTTGGTACGCTCGGTCGGGCCGGCGAGGAACGACTCGTCGCCCTCGTAGGGGGTGTAGTTCTTCTGGATGAAGTCTCGGACGTCAACCTCTCCCGTCCAGATGCCTTCCTTGAAGCCTTCCCATGCCTCCTGCATTGTGTAACCACGCTCCTAGTTACGTGTAATGCGGCGCTCTCTCACACCGCTGCTTATTGAATTCTTGAATTTTCGGCTTGCACTACCGGCTTCTTCCGTTCTTCACCACACGTTGGTACAGGGAAAAACGTTTGTCCACCTTGGAACTGCAACCCAAAACCCAAGATTTCACCCGTTTGAGAAGGATAACATAGCTACCCCCTTCATCAGGGCTGTTATATGTTTCTTTTTTTATACCATTAGGGCGTTTTTAACAAATCCGCAGGAAATGCGAGCGCGAACAACTACCGTTCACCGATTTGTTTGGTATTTTTCCTTGCCTTTGTACGACGTTCGCTCTAGCTGTTATGCCAGCTTTAGCAGGGTAAAGTGTCTCAGAGACCCTACAGAAACATGCAGGGCGACCACGGGATCCCCCGTGGCCGCCCTGTGGCGTAGCTAGTTTTTAGCTTTGATTGCCGCTTGGCATTAGGCGGCTGCGGCGGCCTTGTCGGTCGTTGCCTTGCTATCGCCGTTGCCCTGGCCCTCAAAATGCTTGTAGCACCAGCTGGTGACCAGCGGGGTCAAAATAGCCGTCACGATTGCGCAGGCAGCAACCTGTGCCGTAGCCGTCGCGAGCACCGCACCGCCGTACAAGGCCTCGTTGACGCTTGCCATGGCAGCAGGCGTGGCCACATTGGCTCCAGCGCAGCTCGAAATGGCCGCACCTGCGACACCCGTACCACCCGTGAGCTTATCGACCGCGATGACGGGAATTGCAAAGACCACCGAGCAGATCACGCCGAGCAGAATACCGGGAAGACCGCCATTGATAAGCTGGCCAAAAGTCATGGTCGAGCCCATGGCAAAGAAGACGAGCACGATGATGGCGGAAAGTGCCGGTGCCATCATCTTCTTAAAGCTGGGGAAGAGGTTACCCAGGATAATGCCGATGACGATCGGCAGAATGGCACCCACGAGCGACCAGCCGATCGGAGCCTGACCGGCAGCGCCGAGCACGATCATCGTGACCGGAGGGCCGACAACGAGCGTGGTGATGGCGACGGCGCCACGCTCGGCCTCATTGCCCATGGTGCCCATCAGACCAGCGTACATAGCGTTGTTGGCGCCGGTGCAAGCCGCCAGCATCACCATGGCAGAGATGCCAAACAGGTTGTCGTTGAACACATAAAGGATGAGCAGCGACACGGCAACGACCACGATCTGCTTGACGGCGATGATGATGGCGCCGCGTGCAGCGGCGGCAGGAGCACTCTTAAACGAAATCGTCGTACCGACGATGAGCAAAAAGGCGCCAACGAGCGGGCCTGCACCCTGCTGGGTCATGCCAAGCGTAAAGCTGCCGAGCGTTTTGAACAGGTCGGGGAATAGCGTGTTGAGCAGGCAGCCCAACAGAAGCGGCACCAAGATATTGGCGCCCGGGATGGAGGACATCTTAAAGAACGGCTCCTTTGCCGCCGGCGCCTCCACCGCAGTCGATTCACTCATATATATCTCCTTTGGATGCATGCGAATCGTAGCCGCACGCGCCTATGTCAGAAAGAAGGCGACGGTCCCGAGTCGCAGGGGCCGTCGCCAAATGATCGTCGTGGGGTATTACCCGTCCAGGACGATGCCGCCGTCGCAGTCACCAATCTCGCCGTTCACGAAGCTGGCGAGGTCGGAAGCGAAGAACAGCACCATCTGCGCAGGCTCGCTGGCCTGGGCGGCGCGGCCCAGAGGAATACCGTTGATGATGCGCTGAGAGTTCTCGTCAGAGAGAATCGAGGTCATATCGGTCAACGTGAGCGACGGGCACACAGCGTTGCAGCGGACGCCGAACTTGCCGCCTTCCTTGGCGACTGCTTTGGTTAGACCGTTAACACCGGCCTTGGAGCTCGCGTAGGCAGCGGTGCCGAGCAGGCCACCACCGATTTTGCCCGCAACGGAACTCACGTTGACGATAGTGCCGGCATGGGCCGCCTTAAAGTGCGGGTACACGGCGTTCATCATAGTGAAGGTACCGTTGAGGTTGATGTCGATGGTGCGACGCCACTCGGTGTCATCGATCTCGTCAAACTTCTTGGTGCTGATGACGCCAGCGCAGTTGATCAGGATGTTGGTTTGCGGCAGGTCCGTAAAAATCTGCTCGACGGTCTCGCGCGCCTTGGGCGCATCGGCAACATCGAGCTGATAGAACTTGTTGCCCTCGCCAAGCTCGGCCACAGCGGCCTCGCCCTTAGCAGCGTTCCTTGCGATGAGCGCGACGTGTCCGCCGCCCGCAACGATACCCTTGGCGATCTCGAGGCCAATGCCCTGAGTGCCACCGGTAACGATCGCGGTTTTACCCGTGAAGTCAAATGTCATGACTCCATCCCCCTTTATGTAAGGTGTCTCCTTGCGGGAAGTTGGAGCATCGCACGTGGCGATTATATGAGTCCCAGTCGTCATGGTGGTGACAACCCCTCGCCTAACCGCGAGCATGATAGTTCTTTGAAACGCTTTAGCAATTGAATGATTTTAAGTCTTAATGCACTCTTAATATTGCCTAGCGGCCAAGTAGATTTTTGGGACATGCCTAGAAATCCACCGAATGGGATGGTTGAGCGGGGGTATCATCTTTCACCGAAAATAGTTTCTAGTGTTAGGGGTTTTCGGTGGAAGATACCGATTTCCGTGAGCTTGGGCGTCAACTCCTTACCGAGTTCGGCAGCATGCATCAGCGCATTTCGCATTTTGCGGACAAAGCCCTCAGCGGCGAGATGGCCGTCATGCGCGCCCTGGAGCTGCCCATCGCCGCCGTGGTCCACAGCGGCAACAAGTCCGTGCACGCCATCGTGCGCGTCGACGCCCGCGACTACGACGAGTACCGCAAGCGCGTCGACTTCCTGTACCGCACGTGCGCGGACAACGGCCTGAAGCTCGACACCCAGAACAAGAACCCCAGCCGCCTGTCCCGCATGCCCGGCGCCATGCGCGCCGGCCGCAGGCAGTGGATGGTGGCGGGCTCCATGGGCAGGGCGAGCTGGAAGGAGTGGCGCGAGTGGCTGGAGGAGCAGAACGACGACCTGCCCGACCCCGAGACGCTGGCCGCCACGTGGGACGACCCGCCAGAGCTCGCGCCGCCGCTGATCGAGGGTGTGCTGCGCCAGGGGCACAAGATGCTCCTGGCGGGTCCCTCCAAGGCGGGCAAGTCCTTCGCCCTGATCGGGCTCACCGTGTCGCTGGCCGAGGGCCTGCCGTGGTTCGGCTGGAGGTGCGCGCAGGGCCGCGTCATGTACGTGAACCTGGAGCTGGACCGCGCATCGTGCCTCCACCGCTTCCGCGACGTCTACGCCGCCATGGGCGCCGAGCCGCGCAACCTGGAGAACGTGTGCATCTGGAACCTGCGCGGCCGCTCCAAGCCCATGGACCAGCTGGCGCCGGCGCTCATACGCCGCGCGGCCAAGGAGCGCCCCATCGCCGTGATCATCGACCCCATCTACAAGGTGATCACCGGCGACGAGAACTCGGCGGACCAGATGGCCGCCTTCTGCAACCAGTTCGACCGCGTGGCCGACAGCCTGGGGTGCGCCGTCATCTACTGCCACCACCACTCCAAGGGCGCGCAGGGCGGCAAGCGCTCCATGGACCGCGCGTCCGGCTCGGGCGTGTTCGCCCGCGACCCCGACGCGCTGCTCGACATGCTGGAGCTGCACGTCTCCGACGAGCTGCGCGCCCAGCTGGAGGCGCGGCGCGTCGGCGGCTGGTGCGAGGCGTGGATGGACGCCAACGCCGCCGCGC
>USHT01000067.1 GCA_900554455.1 uncultured Collinsella sp. | reverse complement strand
CAACGTCGAGCGCCAACTTATCAATGACCACCTGGTCCTTGGTAGACGCATCGACTGAGATGACGCGAAAGTCACCTTCCTGCATGGCAGGGTCAAACGGCCCAACCTTGGCATAGTCCCACGGCTCCAAAATACCCATGAGGCGAACGTCCAGGTAGTTTGCCCTGGGGTATGCCCAGTCGAGTACCTCGTAGTACACCAGGGTTTCCTTGCTCAGGCCCTTGCCCGGGAAGGACGCCATCATGCGCAGGTCCGCCAGTGCCATGGGGAAATAGAAGAGCATCATGTCGTTTTGGATCGCATCTTCCACGTCGTGCCCGGCAAAGGCATCCGGATACTGGCGCACCAGCTGCAGCGCGTTGGCACGTGCCTGCTGCGGCGAGATTTCGCAGGGAATACCCTGCTCGGGCACATACTCCGCACCAACGCCCAAGGTCAGGCGCTTGCTAAAGGTACCGGGCTTGAGCAGGTCGGCAATGCCGATCTTGTTGCCGCAGGACGGGCACTCAAACACGCGCTGGGTCGATGGCCCCTCAAAGGACGCACCACAGAAGGGGCAAGGAATGCTCACATGCGTGGCCTCTTGGAACTCCTGCGCCGTGCCGCGATCCTCCCACAGCAGATGTTCCAGGACCGACTGATTGCGCCAGTGCGCATTGAAGAAATACCAGTCCGGGTCCTGCGGGCGCTCGAGTTGCGACACATGCGTGAGTTTGAGCAGTCCATCCACCACCGTCAACGGCGTATGGCGAATACCCAAAGCGCTCTTGGGCTCTCCGGCGTCCGCCTGCCACGGAACCACCGTGCCGCAATAGGCGCACTCAAAGCTGCGCTTAGCCTGGTGCGAGTACATAGGGCCGCCGCAGTTTTGACATTTAATGGCAAACATCTCGTCCATGGAAACGTCCTCCTTTGCACAGGGGCTGTCGACATTAAGTATGTCGAGCAAGCAGGCACATGCCCATACCCATGTGGCCCAAAATGGACCACCCAGGCAGACGAGAAGGCTCGCTCGTTAGCACCGGCAGACTATTGCTGCATTTTCTGAGCATCGGCGCACGGCGCCCCTGTGCGAGCTACACTATCCCCTTAAACATGATTGTGAGGACGACCGCTATGCTATTTGTAAATCGGCTGGTACATACGCTTGTTCCCGGCAGCGAGGGCGAGCCGGTCGATACATCTTGCCGCACCAACGCGGGCTTTGCCGCAAGCCTCATCTGCATTGGCCTCAACATCACCCTGTGCCTGGCCAAGGGCATCGCGGGTCTGCTCGCCGGCTCCGTCTCCCTCATCGCCGACGCTTTCAACAACCTCTCCGATGCCTCGAGCAACATTGTGAGCCTGCTCGGTTTCCGCCTTGCCAGCCGCCCGGCAGACGAAGGCCACCCCTATGGTCACGGCCGCTACGAGTACCTAGCCGGCCTGTTCGTCGCCGTCCTGGTTTGCGCCGTCGGCATCAACCTGATTCTCGAGTCGGTCACCAAGATCATCAAGCCCTCGCCCACCGCTTACACGTTTATTTCCCTTGCGGCACTGGCTACGTCCATGCTCGTTAAGCTCTGGATGGCCGCGTTCAACCGCGCACTGGGTAACCGCATCGATTCCGAAACGCTCATCGCCACGGCGCAGGACTCCAAAAATGACGTCATCACCTCGGGCTCGGTCTTGGTGGCGGCGCTTATTTCGCAGACGACCGGCTTTGATCTCGATGGCTGGGCAGGCCTGGGTGTGGGCGTCTTCATCTGCATCAGCGGTCTGGGCCTGGTGCGCGACGCCATCAGCCCGCTGCTGGGACAAGCGCCCGACCCAAAGCTCGTCCAGGAAATCCGCGACAGGATTATGGCCTATCCGCAAGTCCTGGGCACACACGACCTGATGGTGCACGACTACGGCCCCGGTCGCCAGTTCGCCAGCGCACACGTGGAAATGCCCGGCGAGGGCGATGCATTTGAGCACCACGAGATTCTGGACACCATCGAGCACGACATCAAGCGCCAGATGGGCATTGGTATCACGCTGCACTGCGACCCCATCGCGACAACCGGCGATGACTTGCGCGGCTGGGTCAAGCGCGGCGTCATGCAGATCGATCCCGCGCTCTCCATCCACGATCTGCACGAGCACGACGGGTTCGTTTCGTTTGACCTGGTGCGTCCCGACGGCTTTGACATATCCGACGAGGAGCTGCTGGAGCTCGTCACGCGCATCGTGCACGAGCGCCGGCCCGATGCCTCGTGCGTCGTTACGTTTGACTCGGGCTTTAGTTCGCCCGAGCGTCCGGCCGAGCAGCTGTAGCCCCGCTCCGCTCGTCCGCTAGTTTCCCTGCGCGCCCGAGATGGCGTTTTGCAGGGCGTTCCAGGCATCCGTCGCCATGCCGCCCAAGTTCTGCGCGGTATCGCCCAGGTTCTGAGCGGTGTCGCCCAGCTCTTGCGCCTTGTCTCCCAACTCCTGCGCCTTGTTGCTCAAGTCCTCCAGCGTATTGGAGCTCGAGCTGTCCGCGCCGCCCTGGTCGCCGGACGCGTTGCCCGACGAGCCGTCCTTGCGCGTGAGCTGAATCTCGAGGTTACCGTTGTCGTTATAGTAGGCAGATGTCACGACCCAGTTGGCATCGACGACGGGCGTTGAGCCATCATCAGTCAGGACCACGGCATTCGAAAGATCGGCGCCGCGCGACTTGAGGAGCTTCTTGGCGTTGGACCAGTACTGCCCCGGAATATCGCTCAGATCGACGGTGCTAGACGAGGCGGACTCGGTTTGCTCGGCAGTGGTATCGGCCGTTGAACTCCCTCGCTTGTTGAGCATGCCCGACACGATGGCAAACACAACCGACAGCGCAAAGAAGATCGCCAGCACGATGAGGATCTTCTTGATCACGCTCGACGAACGCGACGGCTTCTTCTCCTCGTCCTCGCCATATTGCGGAATCGACTTGGGGCACTCGCGATACGGCTCGTGCGTCTCGTAGCGAGGCTGCGCCGTGCGAGGCATATACGTCGTCTGCTGAGGCTGCGGAATGGGATTCTGCGGCAGGTCATCATAGGGATTCGGCGTCGAGGCGGCATAAGAATCCTGCGGCGCGTAATCAAACGGATCCGGAGCTGCGTTGCTATAGGGGCCTTGCGAAGATGCAGCGTAAGAATCCTGCGCCGTGTCGCCATAGCCCATAACCCGGGTGGGCTCGGCAGAAGGCTGCGTCGCGGCGGGGTCGACATAACCGGGGTTGGGAACAACGCGGGTCGCATCGGCGCTATCGCCAGCCTGCGCGGAACCGCAGCCGCCCATCACGGTTGTCTTGTCCTGATCCATGCAACGATTCCTTTCCGTCGCGCGTGAGCCTCAAGTTATCCATGCATTCTACCAGCGCAAAAGCCTATGATGGGCAGAGTCCGTCGGTATCTACAAGACGTGCGCGGGTCTAAGGATCAAAAAAGCCCCGCCGGGCCTTGGTAGGCACGACGGGGCGGGCAAGCGGCTATGAGCAGCAGGCTTAGAACAGGCCGGTGATGTTGCCGTCGTTGTCGACGTCGATGTTCTCGGCCGCGGGAACCTTGGGCAGGCCGGGCATGGTCAGAACGCTGCCAGTCAGCGCGACCACAAAGTGGGCGCCGGCGGAAACCTTGAGCTCGCGCACGGTGATGCGGAAGCCCTCGGGAGCGCCCAGGGCCTTGGCGTTGTCGCTAAAGCTGTACTGCGTCTTGGCCACGCACACCGGCAGGTTGCCAAAGCCGTTCTCGCGCAGCTCGGCGAGCTGGCGCTTGGCAGCCGGGGTAAAGTCGACGCCATCGGCGCGGTAAACCTTGGTAGCAACGGCCTCGAGGGCATCGGCAACATCGGCGCCGTCTTCGTAGGCAAACTTGAGCTCGCTCGGCTGCTCGATCAGACGCATGACCTCGTCGGCCAGCTCGAGCGCGCCCTCGCCGCCCTTGGCCCAGACCTCGGAAAGCTTAACGTTAACGCCGAGCTTCTGGCACTCGGACTCGATGAGCGCAAGCTCGGCCTCGGTGTCCGTCGGGAAGCGGTTGATGGCGACCACGCAGGGCAGGCCGTAGACATTCTGAATGTTGTCAACGTGGCGCAGCAAGTTGGGCATGCCGGCCTTGAGGGCCTCGAGGTTCTCGTCGTTAAGGTTGGCTTTGGCAACGCCGCCGTTGTACTTAAGCGCGCGGGCGGTGGCGACAATCACGACGGCGCTGGGGCGGACGCCCGTCATGCGGCACTTGATGTCGAGGAACTTCTCGGCACCCAGATCGGCACCGAAGCCGGCCTCGGTAATGGCAACATCGCCAAAGCGCATCGCCATACGCGTGGCCATGATAGAGTTGCAGCCGTGGGCAATGTTGGCGAAGGGACCGCCGTGGACAAACGCAGGCGTACCCTCGAGCGTCTGCACCAAATTGGGCTTGAGCGCATCCTTAAGCAGCGCAGCCATGGCGCCCTGGGCCTTGAGGTCGCGTGCGCGGACGGGCTCGCCGGCATAGCTGTAGCCGACGACAATCTCGCCCAGGCGCTCCTTGAGGTCGTTGATGCTCGTGGACAGGCACAGGATTGCCATGACCTCGGAGGCAACGGTGATATCGAAGCCATCCTCGCGCGGCACGCCCTGGGCCTTGCCGCCAATGCCGTCGATAACATGGCGCAGCTGGCGGTCGTTCATGTCGACAACGCGCTTCCAGGTAATGCGCTTAACATCGATACCGAGCTGGTTGCCTTGCTGAATATGGTTGTCGAGCATGGCGGCCAGCAGGTTATTAGCGGCGCCGATAGCATGGAAGTCGCCGGTAAAGTGCAGGTTGATGTCCTCCATGGGGATGACCTGCGCCCAGCCGCCGCCGGCGGCACCGCCCTTTACGCCAAAGACGGGACCGAGCGAAGGCTCGCGCAGGGCCACGGCGCTCTTGACACCGCGACGGCGCAGGCCATCAGCCAGACCGATGGTCGTGGTGGTCTTGCCCTCGCCGGCGGGCGTGGGGTTGATGGCGGTCACGAGGACGAGCTTGGCCTGGTGATTGGTCGGCTCGTTGAGCAGTGAATAGTCGACCTTAGCCTTGTCGAAGCCGTACGGAATCAGGTGCTTTACGTCGACGCCGGCGTTCTTAGCCACCTCGGTAATGGGCAGCGGCGTGACGGAACGTGCGATTTCGATGTCAGTAGGCATGGGCGGTCCTTTCGTTACCGAATGAGAAAAAGACCAATTCAGCATAGCACGGGCGCGCAATGGTAAAACACCCGTAACCGATGAATGGCGATATGTTTATCCAATGCTCAGCGATAGCCTACAGACCAGCCAAAACAAACCCGCCTCTAAACGGCTGGCTCGATGCCCAAGTGCTCAAAGGTGCGCAAGGTTGCTTGGCGGCCCTGGGGCGTGCGAATCATCAAGCCGCACTGCAGCAGATAGGGCTCATAGACATCCTCGAGCGTACCCGGGTCCTCGCCCACCGCGCTGGCAAGGGTCGTCAGGCCCACGGCACGGCCGGAGAACGTCTTGGCGAGCGTCTCCAAGATGCGAATATCCATCCAGTCCAGACCAAGCTCATCAATCTCAAAGAACTCGAGCGCCTGACGGCAAATATCAAGCTCAATAGGACCGTTACCGCGCACCTGCGCATAGTCGCGCACGCGCTTGAGCAGACGGTTGGCCAAGCGCGGCGTGCCACGCGAGCGCGAGCCGATCTCGAGCGCGCTCGGATGGTCGATCGTCACGCCCAGGATGGTCGCCGAGCGCGTCACAATCTGGGCAAGCTCCTCGACCGTGTAGTAGTCCAGGCGATACGAAATGCCAAAGCGGTCGCGAAGCGGGCCGGTCAACATGCCCGAACGGGTCGTGGCAGCCACCAGCGTAAACTTGGGGATATCTAGGCGAATCGAGCGAGCGGCCGGGCCTTTACCGATCACGATATCGAGCGCAAAGTCCTCCATAGCGGGATACAGGACTTCCTCGACCGAACGGTTAAGACGGTGAATCTCGTCGATAAACAGCACGTCACCCGGCTGCAGGTTAGTCAGGATGGCCGCCAGGTCGCCGGTGCGCGCGATGGCCGGACCGCTCGTCGTCTTGATCTGAGCGCCCAGCTCGTTGGCGATAACGGTAGCCAGCGTGGTCTTGCCCAGGCCCGGAGGACCCGAGAAGATCACGTGGTCGAGCGTCTCACCACGGCTCTGCGCCGCTTCGATCAACACGCGCAGGCTCTGCTTGATGTGCTCCTGGCCACAGTAATCGTCCAGGCGCTGGGGGCGCAAAGTGCGGTCGACATCGAGGTCCTCGGCCGTCAGCTCCGAGCCCACCATGCGCTCGCCGTGCGCCATGGATGCCGCCGGCGAGTTGCCGGGCGTCGCCCACAGGTCCTGAGAGTCATCGGCTTCCCACATCACGCATCCATTCCAAGTCGCTTAAGCGCCGCGCCGAGCAGATCCTCGACACGCATATCCTGCCCATCATACCCGCTCAGGGCAACATCGGTCTCCTGCGGGCTAAAGCCCATGGAAAGGAGTGCCGCACGGGCATCGTCGATCGCCGAGGGAGCGGCAGCGGGCACGGGCATCGCAACCTGTCCGGGAATCACGTCGACCGGCACAAAGCCCTTGTCCTTGGCAAAGGTGCTCTTGAGCTCCAAGATGAGGCGCTGCGCTGTCTTTTTGCCCACACCGGGCACCTTGGCCATGCCCTTGTCATCCTCGGCCATTATCAGGGAATACAGCTGTCCCACGGTATAGGTGGAGAGCACGGCGAGCGCC
>USHT01000066.1 GCA_900554455.1 uncultured Collinsella sp. | reverse complement strand
AGCAGGAAAGTTCATATGCGCCGCCCGGCTCCCGCGGCTCTCAGGGGCATCTCTCATGCAAAAACTGTCGTGGGGTAAAGTCCGAGGTCAGTGGCGTTTTATACCGAGAAATTCAAAAAAAGTTGAAAATTCATTACATATTTGCGTTGACTTTAGGTAACTAAAGTTTCATACTCCTTTTCAACCACTGGGGGATGTGAACACGCACGGATCGTTCGCATCATGATTGAAGAGGATTTCTTAGACATGTTCACGCATCAGCTAAACATTATCAGCGTAGTAATTATCTGATGCGGGTTAGCACATACAGCTAGCCCGTACGATAACGGGCGGCTGATGAAGATGAGGGCCGTCGAGCGCAACCGACGGCCCTCATTTTTTATGTCTAGGAAGTTCTTTTTAGAGGAGGAAATGTAATGAACGGAGTTTTGCTCATGGTTGTGGCCGCGGCGGTGCTCGCCTGCGGCTATCTGGGCTACGGCCGCTGGCTGGCCAACAAGTGGGGCGTTGACAAAGAGGCCCTCACGCCGGCCAAGCGCATGAAGGACGGCAAGAGCTTCTCGCCCGTCTCCGCCTTCACCGCTTTCTCGCACCAGTTCAGCTCGATCTGCGGTGCTGGCCCTGTCACGGGTACGATCGTCGCCATGGCCTTTGGCTGGCTGCCCGTCGTGCTCTGGGTCCTCGTCGGCGGCATCTTCTTTGGTGCCGTCCACGACTTTGGTGCCCTGTACGCTTCGATGAAGAACAACGGCAAGTCGCTCGCTCAGCTCATCGAGAAGTACATCGGCAAGACCGGCCGTCGCCTGTTCCTGCTGTTCTGCTGGCTGTTCTGCATCATCGTCATCGCCGCCTTTACCGACATGGTCTGCAAGACGTTCATGTTCACCCCGGTCGTTGACGCTTCTGGTGCTGCTACCGGTGCCATCGACTTCACCAAGTCCTATGCCGCCGGCTGCGCTGGTACCATCTCCATCCTGTTCACCTTCGTCGCTATCGCCTTTGGTTGGGCCCAGAAGAAGTTCAACCTCACCGGCGCTGCCGAGTTCGTCACCGGCGTGGTCCTCATGGTTCTCATGTTCGCCGTCGGTATGCAGTTCCCGGTCTACCTGGATAAGTTCCAGTGGTTCGCCGTCGTCATGGTCTACCTGGTCTTCGCTGGCGCTATGCCCATCCAGATGCTCAAGACCCCGCGTGACTACCTCACTTCCATCATGATGATCGTCATGATCGTCTGCGCTGTTCTCGGCATCGTTGTCCTGGGCGTCAACGGTCAGGCCACTATCACCGCTCCGGTCTTCACCGGCTTCTCCACTGCCTCCGGCATGATGTTCCCGGTCCTGTTCGTCTCCGTCGCTTGCGGTGCTCTCTCCGGTTTCCACAGCCTCGTTTCTTCCGGCACCTCTTCTAAGCAGGTCGAGAAGGAGCAGGACGCCGTCAAGGTCGGTTACGGCGCCATGATCGTCGAGTCCTTCGTCGGCATCCTTGCCATCATCGTCGCCGGCATCATGTTCTCCGACATGAACACCGCCGGTACCGGCGCCCTCAACGCCGGCGTCGCTTCCACCCCGTTCCAGATCTTCGCCGCTGGCATCTCCCGCGGTATGCAGGCTTTCGGCGTTGACGGCACGCTCGCAACCGTCTTCATGACTATGAACGTTTCTGCTCTGGCCCTGACCTCGCTCGATGCCGTCGCCCGCATCGCTCGTACCTCGTTCTCCGAGTTCTTTGCCCAGACCAACGACGCCCTAGCCATCGAGTCCAAGGCCGGCTACATGAAGGTCCTCGGCAATCCCTGGTTCGCCACGGTCGTTACCCTGCTTCCTGGTCTCGCCCTCGCCTTTGGCGGCTATGCCAACATCTGGCCGCTCTTTGGTGCTTCTAACCAGCTGCTCGGCGGTATGACCATGATCACCCTCGCCGTGTTCTGCAAGTGCACTGGCCGCAAGGGTTGGATGCTCTACGTGCCCGTCGCCTTCCTGCTCTGCTGCACCTTCACCTCGCTGGTCCAGAGCGCCATGGGCTGCATGGCCGCTGTCCAGGCTTACGGCTTCTTCGGCACCATCCCGGCTACCGCCACCACGGCCGCCGTCTCCGTCGCCGCCACCAAGGGCCTGCAGCTTGTCTTCGCCGTCCTGCTGATGGTCCTGGGCCTCATCGTTGCCGTTAACTGCCTCAAGGAGTTCTTCGGCAAGGAGGCCGGTTCCATGCCCGACGAGGAGCCCGAGTGGTCCGAGATGGGCAAGGCCGAGTACGGTCGCGCCGCTGCCGCTGAAGCTCCTGCCGACGCCGAGGCCGCCAAGGCCTAGTCGGTCGGACGGGTTGGATCTCCCATCTATTTGACTCGGAAAGACCGGGTCCGCAATCAAGCGGACCCGGTCTTTTTTCTTGTGAGAACAGGTGGTGCAAGGGCGTTCTCGCAGATGTTTTGCGTGGATAGGCTCGTGCGTTGTACCATATAGACGTATATGTGTGCATATGAAAGGGGCCCCGTGGCCAAGACGGTATATTCCGATAACCAAAATAATGTCGATGCCCTGGCTGAACGTCTGAGCAGCCAGACGTCGCTTTCTGCCGAGCGTGCCAAGCTGGTTGCCTACGACCTGCTCTGCCGCAAGGCGCTCAAGATTAAGTCGAGTGCGCTGGCGCAAATTTTTCGCTCCGTCGATAAGGAATGTGACACCAAGGCGATGCGCGATGAACTTATCGCGGCAAATATCGTGACCAAGATCGAGGGCAGCGGCATTAACGGGCGCCCGGCGTTCTATACCATCAATGTCGAGATCCGCGATGCCCAGGAGCAGCCTGCCGAGTCCGTCGAAGATTTTGTCGTCGAGGATTCCGCTGACGTGCCTGCTGTGGAAGAAGCTGCTCCGCGTGAGCATGTCGATACCGATGAGTTGCTCGATGAGAACGTCGTGCGTGCCTTTACGGCCAAGGCAGGACGCGGCGGTTTTGGCGGGGGTGGCAAGCGCGATGCGCAGCGCCGCGCCCAGCAGGAGCGCTTCCGTCGCGCCGTTGCTCAAAAGGGTGAGACGGATGCCGAGGCTGTTGAGAACGAGGTTGCTGCCGAGTTGCAGAAGCCCGCGAAGGAGCAAAAGCCCGTGGAGGCCCAAGAGCCCAAGCGTCGTCGCGGTGCTCACTTTAAGGCCGCGCAGCAGGATGTCGCGCGTGAGGTTGAAGAGCCTTCCGAGGTTGCAGACGATGTTGAGGAGTCTGCCAAGAGGGCTCCGGGTTCGTGTCGTCCCGGTCGCGGTTTTGCGGGACGCGCGTATCCCGTAAAGCGTCAGGAGAAGGGCGAGCCGGCTTCGACCGCTCAGGACAAGAAGGCCGAACAAACCGAGAAAACCGTTGAGCCGGCGGCTCGCGAACAGAAGCCTGTTGAGCCGCAGCTTGAGGTTGCTGCCGAGGCCAAGGGCGAGCAGCCTACTGATGGGCAGACGGAGCAGGGCGCGTCGAGCAGGCCTCGCCGCCGTCGCCATCGCGGGGGCCGCAGTTCCCATGCCGAGACTGCAGCCGAGAAGACCACGCCGCAGGACGAGGATGCGAAGGCCGAGGTTTCTTCGGGGCAGCCTAAGCGCCAGCCGGCGAAGGAGAGCAAGTCCGATCGTCCGCAGAAGCAGGCGTCTATGCCGAAGCGCGAGCGCAATTCCCAAGGCGATTCTAAGCGCAGGTCTCAGAAGAAGCCGGAGTCTGCCGCAGTAGATGCTGCTGCCCAGCAGCCCGAGCCGGCCGTCCACGGCGAGGTATCGGCGTTTGCCCTTGCCCGCGTTTTAGGCAGGCAGCTGCTCAAAGTTGTCCCTACGCCTACGGCGCTCTCTAAGATCAAGGAGCAGCAGACACAGATCGTAAAGGTCGAGGGCAAGGACGGCAAAAAGGCTCCGCAGCGCACTCAGCACAACGAGATGTCCAACCGCAAGATTGCCGAGGAAATCGCAATCATCCAGGCTTGGATCGAGCAAAACCGAGGTGCCGATACGCCGGTTGCCTCGCGCCGCCAGCGTGCCTACCAGATTTTTAACGACGAGAAGGCTTTTGACGGCAAGCACGGTGAGCGCCTGATAAGGCGCATGACCGAAAAGGGCATCAGCATGCAGGCGATCAAGGTCGCCCCCAACCGCCCCGTGCACTTTACGGGTTTCTTTACGCTGGGCGCCGATAAGCCGTTCATTATGGTCGAGAACCTGGACACCTATGACGAGATCGTCAGGCTGCTGCGTGGCCGCAAGCACGCCAAGCTCTTTGGCATCAAGGTGGGCGGCGTGATTTTTGGCGGCGGATGCAAGGCGAGCGTCTCGCATGCCCTGGACGATTATCTGGCTGAGATCGGCTATCGCTTTAACTACGTCTACTACGTGGGCGACATCGATCGCGAGGGCGCCCGTATCGTCGAGCAGGCCCGCAACGCCAACGTGGTTGAGATTCGCCTGCATGCCGGTATGTATCGCGCAATGCTCGCCGAGCACAAGCGCCGCGTGAAGGCCGGCGGAGAGTGTGAGCCCGCGGCTGCCAACCAGGGCGTGCCACAGAACCTGGCGGCGACGATCAAGGACCTGCCCATGGTTACGCGCGTACAGTTCCGCAACGTGCTACGTGAAGGCGGGCGCATTCCGCAGGAGATTCTGATGACCGCCGACTATCGGGATGGCGACTCGGGAAGCTTCGACCGCATGCTGAACAATTAGTTCCGCCGTTCTACCGAACGGCGGTCCTCTCGACGCTGCGAGGGGCCCTGGCACGGCAATCTGACGTTCAACTTCGGCGGCGCGACCAGAAGGTCGGCGCCGCCTTGTTTCACGTCACCTTGCCATGCCAGGGCCCCTCTCGCTGTCACGTCCAAAACATCGGGGCTAGTGGCCTCCTGTTCGTGCGGAACTCGCGATAAACCTAAGCCGGTGCCCCCGCTCTCCCGGGGCCTGTGGCTACTTGGTTGTCGCAAGCGGCTCGCTTTTCGGAACTGGGCTGATGATTTCTAGATGTAAGGCGCTCTTGGTCCTAACGGGCCTGGGGCGCCTATCTTTTGGAGGTAGATTTTTGGGACATGCCTGAAAATCTACCTCAAACTTCTAGTGTAGGACGAGAAGTTGTAGCTGAAACTTCTCTTGTAGGACGAGAAGTTATATACTCAAGATGTTGAAAGGAGAGCATTATGGCGCCTACAGCGTTGGGTATTGCAGAGATTGTTGCCGAGGCCCGTTCCTTTGAGATTCCTCACGTCGTGCATCGAGACGATGCCATCAGTGATCTTCCTGAGCCAAAGCCGTTCAATCTTGTCCATATCATCACGGGTATCAGGCGCTGCGGCAAAACGTTCTATGCGTTTCAATGGATTCGTCGCCTTATCGATCGCGGTGTCGATGCCGAGCGTATCTTCTATTTCAATTTTGCTGATGACCGTCTTCGACCGGCGCCGGACACGCTCATGAGCGACATTTTGGAAGAGTATTGGCGGCAGGTTCCCTCAGCGCGAACGAAAGGCTGTTATCTCTTTCTGGATGAGGTGCAGGAGACCGATGGCTGGCAGGGCGTTTGTCAGCGTTTGGCGGAGCACGAGAGCGTAACGCTTGTTATCACCGGATCGTCCTCAAAACTATCTGCCGATGAAATAGCGACGCAGTTTCGCGGTCGCTCGCAAGAGCACGCTATGCATCCGCTTTCATTCCGCGAGTATTGTGCGTTTCATCACATTGAAACGCCGGATATGTCTACTAGTGCTGGGGCTCCAGCTGTTTCTCCGCAGCGGCGAACTGATCTGGAATCGGCATATGACCGTTATCTCATAGAGGGTGGCTTTCCTGGGGTTCAGGAGCTTGATGCCGGTTCGCGTATTCAGATGCTTCAAGCCTATTTGCGAGATGTTGTTGCACGAGACATTCTCGAGCGGAGCGGGCGCACGGATATCGCTCTTGCCAACCAAGTAGGGCTCTTCTGCCTTCGAAACACGGGTTGCGACCTTTCGGTTAACAGTTTGTTGGAAGCCTTAAAGTCTGTCGGATATCGAGCGTCATGGGAAAAAATAAACGAACTCGTTCGTTTATTCCAGCAGGCTCATCTCATTGGATTACTTCCGGAGTATTCAACTTCTTTGGCTCCTAAGACAACGACAACAGACAAGGTCTATGCCGTCGACCAGGGGATGGCATATGCAACATCGCGTGCTAATCAGCAGGATATAGGAAAGCGTTTGGAGACTGCGATTTATGCTGAACTCATGCGCCGTACGGCAAACGGCCGGTTGGAAACGGTGACTTCATTTACGGCTCCAACGCAAGCACGAGAAAAAGTTGATTTCTTGGTCGGCGACGCTTTGGCATCGGAACCATACGCGCTTTACCAGGTGACAGTCGATATGACGGCAGAGAAAACGCGCAGGCGTGAAGTTGGTTCCCTTGAGGTTGCTATGGTAAAAACCGGTATCAAGGATGCCAATATCATCACGCTGCGCGAGGCGACCCAGATCAAAACGGAGCATGGCGTCATCGAGGTTATTCCCGCATGGAAATGGTCGCTTGGTCTGTAATGCTACGCCGGCCCGCCGGGGCCGCACGGCACCATGTTGATGACCGGCGCTTTAGGAACGTCCCTAAGTGCCGGTTTGGCTGGTAAGTCGAGATGTGGGGAGCCCGTTGCTGGTATGGGACGGAGGGATTCCGCGTCCGCCTGGTCGGCGGCCGCGCTCCGCTGCGTCGCTTCGCTCCTTGCGTGCTGCGCTGGAAAACGCTTCGCGTTTCCTCAGCTCCGC
>USHT01000065.1 GCA_900554455.1 uncultured Collinsella sp. | reverse complement strand
GTGACTGCCCGTCAGATAAACATGGTACAAAAGTAACGTTCCTTCCGGACAAGACCATCTTTGAGGAGACCGTCTATGACTATGATACCTTAAAGATCCGTCTCCGCGAGACGGCGTTCCTTACAAAGAATTTAAAGATCATTCTCAGAGATGACCGCGAGGACAAGAAGGAAAAAGTCTTCCACTATGAAGGCGGTATCAAGGAGTTTGTCACCTACTTAAACCGCAGTAACGTGCCGCTTTACGACAATGTGATCTACTGCGAGGGCAAGAAGGACAACGTGCTGGTGGAGGTTGCCATGCAGCACAATGATTCTTATACCGAGAATATTTACAGCTTTGTAAATAATATCAATACACCGGAAGGCGGAACGCACCTCACCGGTTTCAGAAATGCCTTAACAAAGACATTCAACGATTACGGAAGAAAGAACAAGCTCCTTAAGGACAGCGAGCCGGCCCTCACCGGTGAAGACATCCGTGAGGGACTGACTGCTATCATCAGCGTCAAGATCGAGGAGCCACAGTTTGAGGGTCAGACAAAGCAGAAGCTCGGAAACAGCGAGGCG
Organism: uncultured Collinsella sp.; assembly: GCA_900554455.1. Lineage (GTDB taxonomy): Bacteria > Actinomycetota > Coriobacteriia > Coriobacteriales > Coriobacteriaceae > Collinsella. The sequence continues at coordinate 6,226 of USHT01000065.1, read as the reverse complement.
AGAGGTGCTGTTGACAGCGTGGTATCTGAGCAGCTCACCTATTTCCTCGAGCAGAATCCGTCCGTAGCAAAGACGATCATCGAGAAATCCGTTCTTGCCCAGCGTGCCCGCGCTGCTGCGAGAAAGGCAAGAGACTTAACAAGAAGAAAGACGGTCCTTGACGGCTTATCCTTACCTGGAAAGCTTGCGGACTGCTCCAGCAAGCACCCGGAGGAATGCGAGATCTACATCGTAGAGGGTGACTCGGCAGCAGGTGCCATTCGCACCTCGCGCGATGCCGAGTTCCAGGGCGTCATGCCCGTCCGCGGCAAGATCCTCAACTGCCTGAAGGAGGATTATCCGCGCATCTTTAAGTCCGACATCATCATGGACCTCATGCGCGTGCTGGGCTGCGGCGTGGAGATCAAAGACAAGCGCATCAAGAACCTTGGTGCCTTTGACCTGGACAACCTCAACTGGAACAAGGTCATCATCTGTACGGACGCCGACGTAGACGGTTACCACATCCGCACGCTCGTGCTCACCATGCTTTACCGCCTGGTGCCCACACTTATCGACGAGGGTTACGTGTATATCGCCGAGTCGCCGCTCTACGAGATCAACTGCAAAGAGAAGACCTACTTTGCCTACACCGAGCTCGAGAAGAACGGCATCCTCAAGGAGATTGGCGACCAAAAGTGCTCCATCAACCGCTCCAAGGGTCTTGGCGAGAACGACCCGGACATGATGTGGCTCACCACCATGAACCCCGAGACGCGTCGCCTGATCAAGGTGGAGCCCGAGGACGTCACCAAGATGGAGACCATGTTCAACCTGTTGCTGGGCAACGACGAGGCGGGCCGCAAGCGCCATATCTCCGAGCACGGCAAGGAATACCTGGACCAGCTGGACCTGCAATAGCAGCAAATCGATAACGACGGCCCTTAAGAAGTTCAAGAGGATATCGTGGCAAAGAAGAAGACGAAGAACCAGCCAAAGAAAAAGCAGGTCAACGCCGAGAACGTCATCGGCCTGCACTCTGAGGTCACCGATCAGCCGATCACGCAGACGCTCGAGGTCAACTACATGCCCTACGCTATGAGCGTCAACGTCTCGCGTGCGTTCCCCGAGATCGACGGCTTTAAGCCCTCGCACCGCAAGCTGCTCTACACCATGTACAAGATGGGTCTGCTCAAGGGCGAGCGCCAGAAGAGCGCCAACATCGTGGGCCAGACCATGAAGCTCAACCCGCACGGCGACGCCGCGATCTACGAGACGATGGTGCGCCTAGCCACCGGCAACGAGGCACTGCTCGCCCCCTTTGTGGAGTCGAAGGGCAACTTTGGCAAGTACTATTCGGGCGACCTGAGCTACGCCGCCTCGCGTTATACCGAGGCCAAGCTCTCCCCCATCAGCGCCGAGATCTTCAAGGACATCGACAAGGACCCGGTCGACTTCGTCGACAGCTACGACGGCGCCATGAAGGAGCCGCGCCTGCTGCCCACCACGTTCCCCAACATCCTTGTCTCGGCCAACAAGGGCATCGGCGTCGCCATGGCGTCCGACATCTGCGGTTTCAACCTCAACGAGGTCTGCACCGCCACGATGCACTACCTGCAGGATCCCGACTGCGACCTGCTCGAGTACATGCCCATGCCCGACTTCTCGACCGGCGGCGAGATTATCTACCGCCGCGAGGAGATGGAGAAGATCATCGAGACCGGCCTTGGCAGCTTCCAGATTCGCTCCCGCTGGCGCTGGATTCCCGAAGAGCGCATCATCGAAGTCTACGAGATCCCCTACACCACCAAGACCGATGTCATCATCGAACGCATCGTTAAGCTCTCCAAAGAGGGCAAGGTCAAGGAGATCGCCGACATCCGCGATGAAACCGACCTCTCGGGCCTGCGCATCGCCATCGACCTTAAGCGCGGTGTCGACCCCGACAAGCTCATGGCCAAGCTCTATCGCTCGACCACGCTGCAGGATTCGTTCTCGTGCAACTTCAACGTGCTCGTCGATGGTTACCCTCGCGTTATGGGCGTGCGCCAGATCCTGCACGAGTGGGTCAAGTGGCGTATTGAGTCCACGCGTCGCCGCATTAACTTTGACCTGGGCAAAAAGTCCGAGCGCCTGCACCTGCTGCACGGCCTCGAGGCGATCTTGCTCGATATCGACAAGGCCATCGCCATCATCCGCGGCACCAAGCTCGAAGCCGAGGTCGTGCCCAACCTTATGAAGGGTTTCGACATCGACGAGACCCAGGCCGAATTTGTTGCCGAACTTAAGCTCCGCAACATCAACGAGGAGTACATCCTCAACCGCACCAAGGACATCGCTAAGCTCGAGGGTGAGATCGCCGAGCTTGAGGAGATCCTCTCCAGCGAGGAGAACATCAAGAAGGTCATCAGCGACGAGCTGGCCGCGGTCAACAAGAAGTACGTGATGCCGCGCCGCACGGGCAGGATTGAGCCCCACGAGGTTATTGAGGTAAGCTTGGAGCCCGAGGTCGAGGAGTACCCGGTGACCATCATGCTCTCGCGCGATGGCTACCTTAAGAAGATGACGGACCGCGTGCTCAAGAAGGCGACCACGCTCAAGTACAAGGACGGCGACAAACCCTTTATCGAGTTCCCGTCCTCCAACACCCACGAGCTGCTGGTCTTTACCAACAAGAGCCAGGTGTACAAATGCAAGGTTGCGGCGTTTGAGGACACCAAGTCGGCCCAGCTGGGCTCGTATCTGCCCACCGACCTCGAGATGGAACCCGACGAGAGCGTCATCTGGGTCATCGACCCCGAGGACTACAAGGCCGACGTGTTGTTCGTCTTTGAGAACGGCCGCGTGGTGCGCGTCGCGCTTTCTGGATACGTCACCAAGACCAACCGCAAGCGCCTCAAGAACGCCATCTACGGCGGCAGCAAACTGCTGTATGCACAGGTGCTCAAGGAAGATCGCGACATCGCGCTGGTCTCGAGCGACTATCGCTTGATGAACTTCAACACGTCGCTACTCAAGACCAAGACGACAACCAACACGCAGGGCGTCCAAGCCTTTACGGCCAAGAAGGGCCGCTCGGTCACCACCGTCGGCACAACCGAGGAGATTCTTGGCGCCGGCGTCTCGGCCGAGAAGTTCACCGCACAGAGCCTGCCTTCTGCCGGTGCCCTCATGAAGGAAAACGACATGCCGAGCCTGTTTGACTAGGTGCCACGGCAACGAGACCGTTAGATACTTCTCAAAGCGACGAGGCCCGGAACGCAACGGCATTGCGCCCGGGACTCGTCGTTTTTCTTCTCAACTATTTTTTAACGCAGATAAATTGATTTCTGCTTATTTTTCTGCGTAAAAAATGTCAGCGTCACTGCTTCGATGCCCTTTGGTCAGCTGTTAGCAAAACTTGCAAAAATTAGCAAAACTTGCAAAAATTAGCAAAACTTGCAAAGGAGTCACCATGGAGTACAGCAAGAACCCCTTTACCCCGACGTTCGGAAGCGTCCCTCCCTTTCTAGCGGGTCGCGAGCATATTCTGCGTGACATCAACCGTGGCTTTATCAACGGCCCGGGAGATCCCAACCTGTCGACCATTTTTACGGGCGCAAGGGGAACGGGCAAGACGGCGCTTCTCTCGCTCCTTTCAGAAACGGCGCTTGAACACGGTTGGATCGCAGCAAATGTCTCCGCCATGCCAGGCATGCTCGAAGATATTATCGAGCGAACCAAAGAAGCCGCAGATAGCTACCTCTCACAGCCTCATGCGCGCATAAACGGCGTTCAAATTGGTCCAGTGGGCATCGATTGGACATATGCTCAAGAGGTCCAGGGCAACTGGCGCACACGCATGAATGGCATCTTTAAGCAACTCGAAAAACATGACATCGGACTTCTCATTACCATCGATGAAGTCACCGTCGATCTCGAAGAAATGCTTCAATTTGCCTCTGTTTACCAGCACTTTGTACGCGAAGGTAAAAAAGTTGCCCTACTCATGGCAGGACTGCCCTACAAAGTATCGGCGTTGCTGCGTAACGATTCCGTCTCGTTCCTCAGGCGTTCCCAATATCATCAGTTAGGACGAATCACTGACGTTGAAATTGCAAACGCGTTTCGCAAAACCGTTGAGGCCGGAGGACGTTCAATCACACCAGAAGCGCTCGAGAATGCTGTGAAGGCCGTCGACGGATTCCCCTACATGATGCAGCTCGTCGGATATCGCACTTGGGATGTTTCGGAGAACTCGCCCCAAATCAGTGCATCCGATGTCCAGCAGGGTTCCCTACTCGCACGCATGGAGCTGCGTAATCGCATTCTCGAAACGACCTATCGAGAGCTTTCCGATAAAGACATTGAGTTTTTACTCGCGATGCTGCCCGATTCTGGCCCCAGCAGGGTCTCGGAGATAGCCAAACGCATGGGCGTCGCCAGCAACTACGCAAGCCAATACAAACGCCGCCTTCTCGAGGACGGCGTCATCGGGGAACGTGGGCGTGGTCTCGTTGGCTTTGACATCCCCGCATTCAGGGAGTTCCTGAGCGAGAAAGTCTCCTAGCACGCGGAGATTGTCCATAAGGACATCAACGCATGGCAATCAGTAATCCTCTTGGTAAGGACAGCAAGCATTTCCACCAATACCGATTGCCATGCGTTCTTCTTGCCTTAAGAGAGCTTGCGAGCGAGCTCTCGCACCTCTTCCAACTTGGGCGACGATGCCATGCTGTCGCGCTCGGTCATACCGCTAACGGTGACAATGCCCTGGTCCTCCCACTTGCAGTACGCGCAGGTTGACTTGTACATAGCGATCGCCGCATCATAGACGCCCTCGCTGTGGCTATCGAGCAAAAGGGCCGTCTTGGTGAACGGGAAGCCCGTGGCACCGAAGGCGTACAGGCGGTCGATGGCGGCCTTCTCCTGCGCAGTGATATCAAACCAGTAGATAGGCGAAGCGAAGACAACCATATCGGCGCCTTTCAGCGACTCGATCACGTCGGCCATGTCATCCTTCTGCACGCAAGTGCCCTCGTGGGCGAAGCAATACTGGCACCCCAGACAACCAGCGATCTTCTTGCTGGCAACGCGGATGACCTCGACCGTATTGCCGGCCTCGCGCGCGGTCTCGGCAAAGGCCTCGACCATAGTGTCGGTATTGGCGCCCTTGCGCGGGCTACCGCTCAATACAACGATATTCATAAGAATCTCCCTTCTTCATGCCGCAGGCGCGCGGCACACATTTCGTTGTAACCAAAACAGATGGAGCTATTCAGTCGTCTGTAGATCGCATCTCTCGTTCGCGCTCTCTAGACACAATCTCATTGCCTGATAACTCCTCGACCGTCTTGATTCTCTCTCCGAAAATTGAACAGCAAATCGTTGCTCACAAAGTATCGACTGTGGGAAAATTAGCTTGAGCTTTCTCCCTGCTCGCGTAAGCGTTCGCGTGAAAGAGCCTAGCCGCATCGGCCAGGCGCAATATAGATCCGCGAAACCGGCCTACGAACAAGGAGCGTCTTATGTATGAACAGCATGTTGCACCGCAGACCCATAACAAACGGACTGGCCTGTCTATCCGCGACGTCAAGCGTCATGCAGACGCCAGAATCGCCGCCTTCGGAGTAAGCATTCTTGTGGCAGGACTGCTTTTGCTACCCTGCGCAGCACTGGCGACAGAAATGCCCGAAACCGATGTCGCAGCACCCATTACCTGCAACGAAGCCAACGCAGAAGGCAGCCTCACAGCTACCACCGTTGTCGACCATAACTATGACCTGGAGCTCCCTCCTGCCTTCATGTTGGTCCAGAATGAGGCGTTTGTATACGATTTCCCCGACAAACCCGAGGACTTCATCTACGGGCTTAACGACACCGTCCATCTCTTCAAGATCGACACCGATACCGAAGGCCTTATAAAAACCGAGAACCCCAAAGAGGCCAGCGTCTCTATTGCCCTGACCATGATCGACAATCACGTTAGAGCAACCGCTGTCTTTACAGGCGGCTACGCCGACGACCAAATCCCTTACAGACTGAACCTCACCAGCTCAACCCGCCTCGGCACACACGTTGACCGCGACTTCGACAGCGGGCAGGGGATTACGCACGAGACGCGGCACGATTACTACATCCGCTACGTCTTCGACAGCGACGTGCACTTGATTGCAACCGATACGAGCGGTTCCAAACCCGATCCAAGTGTTAAACCGAGCCCAGAGGTCAAACCCGAACCGGAAACCAAGCCCGAGCCCACACCGCA
>USHT01000064.1 GCA_900554455.1 uncultured Collinsella sp. | reverse complement strand
TATCGCCCTCACCCACGCACGTCGCCTTGTCGGCGCCAGCGGCCTTAGCATCGTCAGCGGCCTTGGCGTGCGCACGCAACTCGGTCCACACGGCCGCCGGATAGCACTCGCGCGCCTGGCGATCGTGCGTCACGCGGGCGAGCGCAACCGGGCCGCGTGACGCCCGCATCGCGTGGCCAAAGCGCACGCGCAGCAGGGCAGCGGGCTCCAAAGACACGCCGTCGCGGCGCAGCTCGGCTGTCAACGTGGCAAGCGGGCCCTCTTCGTGCGAAAGCGGATAGCTGTCCAGGTCGACATCGGCAAACAGCACGGCATCGTAGCTGCCGGGGCGCAGAGCCGCCGCATCGGCAAGCGAAACAAAACGAATCTGAGCACGTGGCGCACGGTTAACCTCGTAGGTCTCGTAATCGTAGGCGGTACTGCGCTTGTCCACCTTGGTGCGAATGCCATCGAGCACGGGCACGGTTGCAGCCTGCGACACGTCGAGCGTGCGGGCGCCATTCATAAGGATGTCGATGGCGTGGCGCAGCAGGGCCGCCTCCGCTTGGCGACGGGCTTGGCCATCCAAGCTGCCCAGCGAGCGATCGGGCAACGCCTCGGCAACGGCAAGCATGGCCTTGAGCGCCGTCACGGGCTTGTCACGCCACAGTGCCTGGAACACGTCCGAGACCACACACGGCACGTTCTTAAACCAGTTTTCGTCACTCGCCGCCTTGCGAGCGCCCCTCACCTGGCCTTGGACGCTCTGCAGCAGGCTCTTAACGCCCGCGGTAGTCTTGTTGCGCGAGAGACGCATATTCTTATCGAAGGTTCGAGCATTGGCGGCATCAGCACCCGAAAGCGGGCTGTAAATCCAGTCGGTAAGCTCCGGCGCGGGCCACCACTCGGTCTTTGACGCCATGCCCTCATCGGCGGCCTTCATGCGCTCGATCAGGCCGGCAAGCGCCGCAAACTGCCTGCCCGCAATGGATTGGGAAAACGCCGTGAACTCAGTTGTCTCGGCAGCGATATGACGAGCCGCCAGACGAGAGGCGAGCTCACCAAACAGCTGGGGTGCCCGGGCAGAAACGACGAGCACGCGCACGGGGTCGGCGGGCGTTGCAGTAGCTTTATCGGCCTTGGACTCCTTGTGCGCTTTCACCAACTTATCGATGGCGTCCGCATAGACATGAGCACGGGCATGGGGGCCGGCGACCTCAATAAAGGCAGGCTGAGCGGCGGCCCCGCAAGCGACATCAGACGCGACGGCGTCCTCCCCCAGCGGCGCGATCTCAAACAGCACACCGCGGGCATCAAATGCCGTGGCAAGCTCCTCGCGCATCGCCGCCTGCTCGCGGGCAAGCAGCACGACGACCTCTCCCCCATTGTTCGCCACGGCAGACAGCAGCTCGAGTAGACCGTGCGTAAACGACGTGGTACCGCGCACGCATACGGCGCGGGCGCACGCCGGCAGGCTATCGGCCAGGGCACCGGCCATAATGTCGGCTGCCTCGCAGGGCTCGACCATATCTCGACGGTCCAAACCGCTCGCATAGGCGCTCAACAGCTCGAACACACGAGCCTCGGCATCGCTTTTTGGCTCAGGCCGGCAGTTGTCGCCACGGCATCGTTCGGCACCCGTCCCCGCAACGCCCGGCAACACGTCGCGGGCCATGCGCGCGAGCATGCGCACTGTGCCCTGGCTGCGCGAAAGCGGCTGCAGAGCGGCGTCGTCGCGGCGGTCGATCATGTCCGAGAACAGCATCTGGCGCTGAAGGTTGTCCACAAAGCTGCGGCCATCGCCCATAAGCTCCCACAGCGAGCTGAGCCACGATGTGGGCGTCTTGTAGTCGACACCCAGTGAAACCCCGGCTTCCGCCGCATCATGGCGGCACAGGTCGAGCTCGGCAAATGTTGGCGCCAACAGAACAGCGCGCCCGTGGCGGGCAACCAGGTCGGCCAGTAGCGCCGCCTCGGCATCGCTCAAATCCGTGCCGGCATTGGTGGTATAGATTCGAACAGGCATGGTCCTCCGCTCAAACTGTTCGCAATAATCAATGCATCCATCCTACCCGCCCAAGCGGACAGATTTGCCCCACGCCAACAGATTTGATCCCTTGAGGACGGAGGAAAATGGATCACAGAGGGGGTCAGTCTAACCCGGTGATTCGTTTTCCTCCGTCCCCAAGGGATCAAAAAACCGCCCCCGGAGGGACGGTTCTTCGTAATTCAATGTTGTCGCTGGCCTACTCGCCATCCTCCAACTTAATGAGGATCTTGCGGTAGCCACCGTACTCGCCGTTCAGCGCCTTTGAAACGCGGCTCACCGTGGTGGACGAAGCGCCGGTACGGGCCTGAACCTCAACATAAGGCTCGCCCTCGTCCAAATAGCGCGCAACCTGCAAACGCTGAGAAAGGTCGCAAATCTCGCGCGGCGTGCAGATATCGGTCAAAAACGCTTGGATATCCTTCTCGTCGTCCAAAAGGCTAAATGCGTGGACCAGCTGCTTGACATCAGGCTTGTCAAACATGTTCTCGATATTCATCGATCACCGCCAAACCCGCCAAAAGGCATCGAAGTTGATACTGACATCGGGCATCGTTCGCCCGTTCTATGCAATAGGGCAACGCCTGTGGCTTTTGCCCGTAGCAGTGTAGCACACCACCAAACTAAAGCGACAAGACTCTCTGTCAGCGGCGCGTTTTTCAGGACGAACGCCGTTTTGAAATCGAATGCGCACGTAAGCTCCACGAATATTTGCGACAATGGGCATCCAGGCAAGGCCCCGCGTTCGCGCAGCCGTCCAAGTCGCCACGGCAAGCTGCTTCACGCGTCACTAACTCTCCCCGCGCAAGAAAGGACCCCCTACCATGCGCTTTATGCTTAACTGGCTCTTCACCTCGATCGCCATCGCGATCGCCACGTTCCTCGTCCCCGGCATCCAACCCTTCGGTTTTGCCGAGGCCTGGGTCTGTTTCGCCTTTGTGGGACTGTTCCTCAACATCGTCGATTCGCTCGTCAAGCCGTTCCTGACGGTCATCTCACTGCCGCTCACTATTATTACGCTTGGTATTTTTCAGCTCGTAGTCAACAGCTTTATGCTCGAGCTGGCCAGCTACCTGTCGGTCAATCTGTTGGGCGCTGGTATCTCCATTGCCGGCTTTGGATCGGCCTTTATGGGCAGCATCCTGGTGTCCATCACGCGCAGCATCCTCGACAGCATCGCCGAGGACTAAAACGGCCATTCCGGCCGTGTCCGTCTCAACAGCCCAAAACGAAGGCCGCCCATCGCAAAAATGGGCGGCCTTCTTATTTGCCAAGTCTCAAAGGGCGAGAAAATCTACCATTTCCACCCCGTCCCCAAATGCAGGTGTGGGTTAGATGACGTAGTCGTAGCCATGGTTGGGAGCGACAAGTTGATCGAGCGTCACACCGTCGAGGTAGTCGTTGATGAGCTTGTCCAGGTTCTTCCACACGTCGAGCGTGGGGCACTCGTCCGAACGCGAACAGCCCTTGCAGTCGCCGTCCAGGCATGCGACCGGCGCCAAGCTGCCCTCGGTCAGGCGCAGGATCTCGCCCACCGTATACTGCTCGAGCGGGCGCGTAAGCACGTAGCCGCCGCCCTTGCCGCGCATGCCCGAGAGCATGTTGGCGCGCACGAGCGTAGCCAAGATGTTCTCGAGATATTTCTCGGAAATCCCCTGTCGCGCCGCGATCTCTTTGAGCGGGATGCGACCGGCCGCCTGGTGCTCGGCCAGATCGACCATAACGCGCAGGGCATATCTGCCCTTAGTAGAAACCAACATGTATAGTGCTGCCTTTCGGTCATTTAGTCCGTAGAAATTCTAGCCGAAATATTGGTTTTGAAAATACCCGTTCCGGTCAAGATGGTTAATCGACTCGTAATAATCTTCTATTTCCTATTGCGTTACTAGGCTTTAGTGTCTACTATGCTTGCCAACAGCAAAACGAACAACCTATACGGTTTGTGGGTTTCGCTGCTACACACACCGTAAAACCACACGGTATCCAGTCATTTGAACACTTTGGAGGTTCACCATGAGCAACGTTTACACGTCCATCGATCAGCTTATCGGCCACACTCCGCTTCTGGAGCTCACTCACTTTGAGGCCGATGAGGACCTCAAGGCCCGCGTGCTCGTCAAGCTGGAATACTTCAACCCCGCCGGCTCCGTCAAAGACCGCGTCGCCAAGAACATGATCGACGAGGCCGAGAAGGCCGGCAAGCTCGTGCGCGGTGGCGACTACACCATCATCGAGCCCACGAGCGGCAACACCGGCGTCGGCATCGCCTCGGTGGCGGCTGCCCGCGGCTACAAGGTGATCATCACCATGCCCGAGACCATGTCCGTGGAGCGCCGCAAGCTTATGCAGGCATATGGCGCACAGCTCGTGCTCACCGACGGTTCCAAGGGCATGAAGGGCGCCATCGCCAAGGCCGAGGAACTGCAGAAGGAGACGCCAAACAGCATCATCGCCGGCCAGTTTGTGAACCCCGCCAACCCCGCCATCCACAAGGCCACGACCGGCCCCGAAATCTGGGATGACACCGACGGCGAGGTCGACATCTTCGTCGCCGGCGTTGGAACCGGCGGCACCGTGACCGGCGTGGGTGAGTTCCTCAAGGAGCAGAACCCCGAGATTCAGGTCGTCGCCGTCGAGCCCGCCACTTCCCCGGTGCTCTCCAAGGGCCAAGCCGGCCCGCACAAGATCCAGGGTATCGGCGCCGGCTTTGTGCCCGACGTCCTCGACACCCAGGTCTATGACGAGATCATCCCCGTCGAGAACGACGACGCCTTTGCGACCGGCCGCGCCGTGGGCCACAAGGAGGGCGTGCTCGTGGGCATTTCGTCCGGCGCCGCCGTGTGGGCCGCGCTGCAGCTGGCCAAGCGCCCCGAGAACGAGGGTAAGACCATTGTGGCGCTGCTCGCCGACACCGGCGAGCGTTACCTGTCCACGGCGCTCTTCCAGGACTAAGGGCCCGTCACTTGTCGATAGGCCCAAGGCATGCCGGCCTCCCCTCTCTTCTGGCTGTCTGAGCCCATCTCATTAGGGTGTCCCACGAGACGTCCGAACTTGCTACAATGTCTGCGGCGCGGAACCAGCCTCCCGCGCCGCTTTTCTTTTTTGGCCACATGCCACCAAGGAGAACCTCCCCATGCACAACAAGCGCGTGCTCGTCGCCATGAGCGGCGGCGTCGATTCCAGCGTGACCGCGTACCTGCTCAAAAGCCAGGGCTACGAATGCGTCGGCGCCACCATGCGCCTCACCTGCCCCGCGCCCGATCCCGTCACGGGCATGAGTAAGGTCGACCGCGACATCGCCGATGCAAAGGCCGTCGCCGAGCGCCTGGGGATACCTCACCATGTGCTCGACCTGCAGCAGACCTTCGACCGCAACGTAATCGAGCGCTTTGTTAACGCCTACCAGGAGGGGCTGACGCCCAATCCGTGCATCATCTGCAACCGCCATATTAAGTTTGGCGCGCTGCTCGATGCGGCACTCGATATGGGCTGCGACCACATCGCCACAGGTCACTACGCCAAAACGAGCCAGGCGTCCGACGGCACCTGGCAGCTGCACCGTGGCGAGGACCCAAAGAAGGACCAAAGCTACTTTTTGTATTCGCTTACGCAGGAGCGCTTGGCACGCACAATCTTTCCGCTGGCAGGCCTGGACAAAGAGCGCGACGTGCGCCGCATTGCCGCCGAGCAGGGCTTTACGACGCCCGATATCGAGGAAGCGCAGGTCAAACGTATCTCGATGCGCCATACCGCCAAACGCTTCGTAATCTCGGACGCCAGTAAGTTTGGCATGGTGGCTCCCGTAAAATTCGCGGACTTCCGCGACGCAACGGTTATCACCGCGGGCGAGGTGCCCGCCAAGTACCAGTCGATGGACAACGTCATCACGGTCTAACAGCAGGGGACGGGCAAACGCCAAAACCACCGCGAAGGGGTAGGAACCTATGTGGTGGTTTTGACGTTTGTCCAGATAAAACCTGCCAAAATAAACCTGTCCATTTTCGACAGACTTTAGGGCTCCCAGGGGCAGGGGGCTTCGATGTGGATGTGCTCGCCGGTTACGGGATGCGTAAAGGACACGCTGTGGGCGTGGAGCATCAGGCCGCAGGGACGCGGCGTTCCGTACAGGTCGTCGCCTACCAGGGGATGACGCTCGCTCGCCAGATGCACACGGATTTGGTGCTTGCGGCCGGTGAGCAGCTCGACATCGATATACGAGCGCGTGGGCAGGCCACGACGGCTCTTAAGACGCTTGAGCACCTTCACGCGCGTCTGAGACGGCTTGCCGCTGGCGCCGACGCGCATCTTGCGGCTGTCGTGCCGGTCGCGGGCGATGGGCTTGTCGATGAGCTTTTCGTTCCAGTCGATCTTGCCCTCGGCGAGCGCCAGGTAGTGCTTCTCGAAAGCGTGGTCGATGACCATCTGGTCAAAGGCGGGCTGCGTCTGCTTGTCGAGCGAGAACAGCACCACGCCGGTGGTGTCGCGGTCCAGGCGGTTGAGCGGCTGCATGTCGGTCGCGGCAAAGCCGTCGCCCATCGCCAGCAGCAGGTCGCTGGCGTAGTCGGTGAGCGTGCGCTCGCCGGTGCCGTCGCCGTGGACGATCATGCCGGCGGGCTTGTCGATGGCCATGAGCCAGGCGTCGCAGTAGAGGACTTGAGGTTCTTCGTTCACGTGTAAGCCTTTCGGTTAGCTGATTCCCACAAACATGCAGCCCGAGGTCGCCCCGCGTAGGCGGGCGGCGGGCTTGCGGCCGGCATGGATTTCAAACATATCATA
>USHT01000063.1 GCA_900554455.1 uncultured Collinsella sp. | reverse complement strand
TCTCGGACGGCATCGATCGCTACGGAGAGATCGCGACGGTCGCTGGATTGTGCTCCGCGGTCGTCGATCTCGCAGAACAGGTCGGTCTGGATGCCGCCCTGATGGTCAAAGTCGCTCATGCCGATGCCCGCCAGGCGCACATGCATGCCTTCCTGCCAGATGTTGTCGAGCAGTTCGAGCGCAACCGCCACGAAGATGTTCTCATCGTCGGTCGGATGAGGCAGCCGGCGCTGTGCCGTACGCCCGCTGCCATACGAATACTTAAGCTTGAGCGTTACCGTGGCACCCGTCAGCCCCTGACGGCGCAGACGGCGTCCCACTGACTCTCCCAACAGCGCAATCGCCGCCTCAATATCCCCACGCTCAGTCAAATCTTTAGCAAAGGTGCGTTCATTGCTGACCGACTTGATCTTGCGCTCTTCATCGAGACTCGTGACTTCGGAGATTTCAAGTCCCAGCGCACGCTGGCGCATGTGCTCGCCGTTGACGCCAAAAATAGAGGCCAAGGTGGATTCCGGTGCACGTGATAGCTCGCCGAGGGTGTAGATGCGCATGCGGCGCAGTCGCTCCTCGGCCGAGCGCCCGATGCCACTCATGGCAGATACCGGCAGCGCGGCCAAAAAGCGCTGCTCGGTTCCGGGGCGCACGATGGTCAGCCCAAACGGCTTATCCCGCTCGCTTGCGATCTTTGCGACCGTCTTGTTGCAGCCCACGCCAATGGAGCAGGTCACTCCCAGCGCTGCCACGCGGTCGCTTATGCGCCGTGCAACCAGCAACGGGTCCTCGGGTGCAAAGCGACCCGGTGTGATGTCGATAAAGGCCTCGTCGATGGATACGCGCTCAACGCGCGGGGTCTCGTCGGCGAGAATCGCCATGACCTGCGCGCTGACCTCACGATAGCGATCAAAATGCCCATGCGTCCAAATGGCTTGCGGGCACAAGCGCTGCGCCTCGGCCGAGGCCATGGCAGAGTGCACGCCAAAGCGACGTGCCTCATATGAACACGTGGACACGACGCCACGCGAATCGGCGTCTCCGCCCACGATGAGCGGTTTTCCGCGCCATTCGGGATGGTCGAGCATCTCCACGCTCGCAAAAAACGCATCGAGGTCCATGAGGCCCACCGCCGGACCCGTCCAGGGAGGCGGCGTGACGCCCATGGCATCCTCATAACCGTATGTATGTTCGCGTCTTTCCATGTCATGAGTATACCGCGCAGCTCATGTGGGGTGCGTGTATGTGCTTGCAAATCCCGAATTCTTGTCTAAGATATGGATTTGCCCTCGACTACACCGAAGAAGTTGGTCTCACGGACTTCACCTGCCCGCGTCGATGGCGTATTATGTTCAACTGTTTGTTTGTAGTTGCAGCCTAAAGCTGCTTGGTTGGAGGAGTTTCCTTTGGCAGTCAAGATTCGCCTTGCTCGTCACGGCGCTAAGAAGCGTCCGTACTACCGTGTCGTCGTCGCCGATTCCCGCGCCCCGCGTGACGGTCGTATCATCGAGGAGGTTGGCCGCTACAACCCGATGACCGCCCCCAAGACCATCAACCTCGACCTCGAGAAGATCGCCGACTGGCAGTCCAAGGGCGCTCAGCTTACCGACGCCGTCGCCGCTCTGGTCAAGGCCGCCAACGAGGGCGAGAAGACCGAGACCGTCGTCAAGAAGTCCAAGAAGCAGCTCGCCAAAGAGGCCGAGGCCGCTAAGGCTGCCGCTGAGGCCGCTGAGGGCGCCGAGGAGTAAATCGTGCCTGAGGTTGACGCTGCACAGCTCGAGGGTGAGGCAATGCTCTCAGATCGCATCGCCGATCTCGTCGAATATCTCGTTGTTCAGATCGTCGACGACCCGGATTCCGTGAGCCTTGAGGTCATCGATGGTGACGACGCCTCTACGATTGAGGTTTCGGTCGCCGAGGATGACGTCGCTAAGGTCATCGGCCGTCGTGGCCGTACCATCAAGGCCATTCGCACGCTCGCCCGTGCACTGGCCGCTCGCCTCGACACTGCTGTCGAGGTAGAGGTTCTGGGCTAGGACCTTGAGGTCCCAGTACAAAAACATCGCCCGTGTGGTCAAGCCGCACGGAAGGAAGGGGGAGGTCCTCGCGCAGCCGCTGCGGGGGCTTCCTTCTGTATTAGAGCCTGGTATGCGCGTCGCCCTGACGCCGCCGGCGCTCAAGCGCGACCGCTTTTGCACGGTCGTGTCCGTCACCGATACGGGCGATGGCGATCTGGTCTCGTTTGAGGGCATTGACGACTTGACGGCCGCCGAGGGTATCACGGGATGCTACGTGCTGGCAAATCGTGACGATTTTGAGCTCGATTCGCTCGACGCTGCCTATACCGACCTGATGGGTCGCGAGGTGGTCGACGAGCGCTTCGGCTCGCTCGGCACGATCGTCGAGATCATGTCGACGCCCGCTAACGATGTTTGGGTTGTCGAGGGTGATCGGTACGGCGAGGTGCTGATTCCCGTGATCGAGCAGGTTGTGCTCGATCTTCCCGACACAGGAACAATTTCCGTCCACGTGATGGACGGCCTGATCGATATGGACAAGTAGGGAGGACAACATGCTGATTGAGACCCTTTCGGTCTTTCCCGAGATGTTTGAGCCCGTCATGTCCACGTCGATTTTGGGCCGCGCCCGCAAGGCCGGCCTTTTTGATTTTAAGGCGTATAACCTGCGCGACTGGACGCACGACCGCCATCGTACCGTCGATGACGAGCCGTACGGCGGCGGGCAGGGCATGCTCATGAAGGTCGAGCCTATCGCAGAGGCCATCGAGGCCATTAGCGCAGAGGGTCCCAAGCCCACTGTGGTGTTCTTTACCCCCTGTGGCGAGCCCTTTACGCAGCATGTGGCCGAGCGCCTGCTCAAAAGTGAGCGCCTGTTGTTTGTGTGCAGTCGCTACGAGGGCGTCGACGAGCGTGCGTATGCGTATGCCGATGAGCGTCTGTCGATCGGCGACTACGTGCTTACGGGCGGCGAGCTGCCTGCCATGGTCGTTGCCGATGCCGTCGTACGCCTGATTCCCGGCGCCCTGGGCGACGAGATGAGCAATGTGGACGAGTCGTTCTCGACCGCCGAGGACGGAGGCCTGCTCGAGTACGCGCAGTACACCCGTCCCGCCGAGTTCAACGGCGAGGGCGTGCCGCCGGTGCTCGTGAGTGGCGATCACGCCAAGGTCGATGCCTGGCGTCGCAAGAACGCCATCGAGCGCACCTGCCGCTGGCGTCCCGATCTGATCGAGACGGCGCGGCTGACGCCCGAGGAGCGCGCTTACGCGCAAGAGATCCTTGACGCTTCGTATTCGCAGAGCGAGGAGTGAGAATGGTTCCATCGCAGCATTCCGCGTTGAGGGGCGCTTTTGAGTGGATCGCGGTCATCGCGATCGCACTGGTCGCCACCTTCTTGATTCGCTCGTTTGTGGTCGAGCCCTTTGTGGTGCCCACCGGCTCCATGGAGTCCACGATCGAGATTGGCGACCAGATCCTGGCACAAAAGGTGAGCCTCGAGCTCGGTCAGCCCGTCAAGCAGGGCGATATCGTGGTGTTTCACAACCCCGATGGCACCTCCGAGCATGATGTTCTTGTCAAGCGTGTTATTGCCACGGCCGGCCAGACGGTCGACCTGCAGGATGGCAAGGTGGTCGTTGACGGCCAAGCGCTCGACGAGGACTATACGACGGGCATGAGCTGGCCACTTTCAGTCCAAGCGCCCGGCGCTCAGGTAAGCTATCCCTACACCGTTCCCGACGGGTGCGTGTGGGTGATGGGCGACAACCGCGAAAACTCTGCCGACTCACGCTACTTTGGTCCCGTCGATCGCTCTGATTTGATCGCTGTGGCGCTTGTGCGCTACTGGCCGCTCAACCGCATCGGCGCTATCGACTAAAAACCGCTATAGTACAGTACCTAACCGTGTAATCGTTTCGACGAGGGGATATTAGAGGCATGAACGCTTCATCGCTTTCCTTCCAAGACATCATCCTGCGCCTCCAGCAGTACTGGGGCGAGCAGGGCTGCGTCATTATGCAGCCCTATGACTCCGAGGTCGGTGCCGGTACCTTCCATACCGCGACCACGCTGCGCTCGCTCGGTCCCGCCGAGTGGCGCACCTGCTATGCGCAGCCCTGCCGCCGTCCCGCCGACGGCCGCTACGGCGAGAACCCCAACCGCATGCAGCATTACTATCAGTTCCAGGTGCTCATCAAGCCCTCGCCGGTCAACGCCCAGGAGCTCTACCTGGGGTCTCTTGCCGCTATCGGTCTGGACCCCAACGACCATGACGTCCGCTTTGTCGAGGACGACTGGGAGAGCCCGACGCTCGGCGCCTGGGGCCTTGGCTGGGAGGTCTGGCTCAATGGCATGGAGGTCACGCAGTTTACGTACTTCCAGCAGGTGGGCGGCATCGAGGTCGACCCCGTGCCCGTCGAGATCACCTACGGCCTGGAGCGTATCGCCATGTACGCCCAGGGCGTCAACTCGGTCTACGACCTGGTGTGGAGCTACCTGCCCGACGGCACGCCCATGACCTATGGTGACGTGTTCCTCGAGAACGAGCGCGAGTTCAGCGCCTACAACTTTGAGGTTGCCAACGTCGAGATGATGCGTCAGAAGTTTGACGACTACGAGGCCGAGTGCCACTCCTGTCTGGAGCGCAAGCTGCCGCTGCCGGCGTACGACTGCGTCATGAAGTGCAGCCACGCTTTCAACCTGCTCGATGCCCGCGGCGCCCTGTCCGCGGTCGAGCGTGCCAACTACATCCTGCGCGTCCGCGCCGTCGCCAAGGCGTGCTGCGAGGCCTACATGGCCGAGGTCGCCGGAGTCAACGAGAATGCCGACCAGGAAGGCGAGGTGGCGTAAGCCATGGCAGACGCTAAGGATTTCCTGTTTGAGATCGGTACGGAGGAAATGCCCTCCGCACCGCTGAACAATGCCGTCAAGCAGCTTGGCACCATGATCGCCAAGGGTCTCGACGAGGCCGGTCTGGCTCACGGCGAGGTCCGCGTGATCTCGAGCCCGCGTCGTCTTGCCGCGCTCGTGGCTAATGTCGCCACCGCGACCGATGAGGTTCACGAGGTCAAGCGTGGCCCCGCGGCCAACATTGCCTTCGACGCTGACGGTAACGCCACCAAGGCCGCCCAGGGCTTTGCCCGCAAGTGCGGTGTGGCTGCCGAGGACCTGGTCCGTCGCGAGGACACTGACGGTCGCGAGTATGTATTCGCCGAGAAGAACATTCCCTCCGCACCGGCTACGCCGATTCTGACCGCTCTGTGCGAGAAGACCATCGCCGGCCTGCAGTGGCCCAACTACCGTAGTCAGCGCTGGGGCCACGAGCACGCCACGTTCGTGCGTCCGGTCCGTTGGATCTGCTGCCTTTTGGGCGAGGATGTTGTTCCCGTGTCGTTTGCCGACGTGACGAGCGGCAACACCACGCGTGGTCATCGCGTGCTTGGCCCCGGTGACCATGTGGTTGCCAGCCCCGCCGTCTACGAGCAGGTGCTTGAGGACGCCGGCGTGCTTTCTGCCGAGCGTCGTCGTGAGGCCATCCTTGCCGGTATCGCCGAGGTCGAGGCTGCCCGTCCCGGCTGCCATGTCGATACGCCCAAGAAGGTCTTTGAGGAGGTTATCAACCTCTGCGAGTGGCCGACGGTGCTCGTCGGTACTTTCGATGAGGAGTTCCTCAAGGTCCCGCACGAGATTATCTGCGAGTCCATGCTCACCAACCAGCGCTACTTCCCGATCTATGACGGCGAGGGCAAGCTCACGCGTGAGTTCGTGGTCGTCTCCAATAGCAAGCCCGAGAACGCCGAGCGCGTGATCGACGGCAACGAGCGCGTTGTGCGCGCCCGTCTGGACGATGCCAAGTTCTTCTACGAGGAGGACCTGAAGATCTCCCTCGACGAGTTCCGCGAGCGTCTGGCCAAGGTCGCCTTCCAGGAGAAGCTCGGTAGCGTGCTCGCCAAGTCCGAGCGCATCGAGCAGCTCGCGCTCGCTATCGCCCGCGAGGCTCACCTGGGCGCCCATCTTGCCGCCGACGCTGCTCGCGCCGCGCACCTGTGCAAGGCCGACTTGGTATCCAACGCCGTCGTCGAGTTCACGAGCCAGCAGGGCGTGATGGGCGGTTACTACGCCACCGCGATGGGGGAGAACGACGAGGTCGCCCACGCCATTCGCGATCACTATCGTCCTCGCTTTGCCGGTGACGAGCTGCCCGAGGGCACCGCTGGCTGCATCGTGGCCTGCGCCGACAAGCTCGATACCATTGCCGGTATCTTTGCCATTGGCGAGCCCCCGACCGGCTCCTCCGACCCCTACGCGCTACGTCGTGCCGCTATCGGCATCATCAACATCCTGCGCGACCGTCTGCTGATCGACCCCACGTCGCTCATCGACTTCGCCCTCGAGCTCTATAGCGAGCAGGGCATTGAGTTCGACGCCGCCGAGGTCGCCCAGCAGGTCCGTGACTTCTTCCACGGCCGCCTGGTGAGCATGGCCCGCGACGAAAAGATCCCGGCCGATACCGTTGCCGCCGTCTCTGCGGTGCACATCATCGCCCCGTCCGTCTTCTTCGCCCGCTGCGCCGCCCTCGACGAGGCCCGCAAGAACGATGCCGAGACCTTTGACAACCTGGCTACGGCCTATGCCCGTGCCGCGCATATCTCCAAGTCCGAGCTGGGCGCGGAGTACGACCGCAGCCTGATGGGCGAGGCCGAGCTCGCGCTTGCCGATGCTTCCGAGGCTGCTCAGACTGCTGTCGACGTCGCCCTTACTGCCGAGGATTACCCGGCCGCATTTGCCGC
>USHT01000062.1 GCA_900554455.1 uncultured Collinsella sp. | reverse complement strand
ACGGGGTAAAGCCGTTCTGGTAGGCGGTATCGATGTGCTCGAGCGCGTTTTTGCGGCTACCAACATAGAGCGTGTTGCAGTCGGTGAGGAAGGGCTTGCCGCCCAGCTCTTTTACGACGTCCGCGACGGCGCGGGCGTAGTTGGGGCGCAAAAAGCTCAGATTGCCCAGCTCGCCAAAGTGAATCTTGATGGCGACGAACTTGTTCTCAAAGTCGATCTGCTCAATACCGGCATGACGGATGAGGCGCTTGAGTTTGTCGAGCTGGCTCTCGCGAGCATGCGTGCGCAGGTTGGTGAAGTACACCTTAGCGGGTGCTGCGGGTGCAGTTGCGGTCATAGATCTATCCCCTCGGTCCATATGGCGTTACAGACATAGAGGATGGTACCAGTTAAAGCAGAGTTAAAGTCAAGCGCGGCACCTAGTCGTTGGGGACGTTCTTAAATGACTGAAACCACTCATTGAACCACTCATTGGGGACGGACTTAAATGAGTGCCTCGCCACCTGTCAGCTAGGGACGTTCCTTTCCTGCCGGCAACTAGGGACAGTCCTTGCCAGCCCGGCCGGCGAACCGGCGAATCGGCAAAGACTGTCCCCGATGACTACTCCTGCACCTTGAGAGCTTCGGCCAGGCCCACACGTTTGATGGAACGCATGTGCAACAGCGCCACGACCAGGTAGGTCGCAAAGCCAATGCCGACGCATGCAGCCATAGACCAGGCGGGCACGTAGATCTCGATATTGCCGTTGTAGGCGAGCAGCATCGAGCGGAAGATGGCCGTGAGCGAGCCAATAATGACCGGCAGGCTCAGCACGAGCGACGCCGCCACGCACAGCGTGATCGAGCGGATGTACAGATGCGAGATCTCGCTATCGCGATAGCCAAAGACTTTCATGTAGCTGATCGAACGGGCGCTGTGGTCGATCACCGCCTTGGTCAGCAGGTACATAAACAGCAGGAAGATAAACACCGCGAGCCCAATCATCATGCCGATCATTTTGCTCATCATGCCGATGAACTGGTCGCCCACGGCGCGCATGTCATCGGGCGTGGTGTCGCCGGCAAAGTAGCGAGCATCGAGGTCGAGCTTCTCGTCGCTCACATAGCCGTTAAAGTAGGCGGCGTCGTTGCCGAACAGCTCGTTAAAGTCGTCGATACTCATATAGATATTCATGTCCGACTTGGAGCCCCAGGCACAGTCCTTGCCCGCGTACTCAAGGGAATAATTCTTGCCCTCGTACTTGTCGCGAAGCTTAACCTTCTGCCCCTCGTTCCAGCCAAACTTGTCGAGTAGGCCGCCGCCAAAGACGACACGGCCGTCGCCGACGTTGAGGTCTTTCCAATAGCGCGAATCGGGCGAGATGCCGTAGACAGAAATCGTCTCCTCGCCATTACCATCGCCGCGGTCGTATTGCAGCTGGTAAACG
Organism: uncultured Collinsella sp.; assembly: GCA_900554455.1. Lineage (GTDB taxonomy): Bacteria > Actinomycetota > Coriobacteriia > Coriobacteriales > Coriobacteriaceae > Collinsella. The sequence goes on along the minus strand of USHT01000062.1, from coordinate 5,445 downwards.
GCATATTTCTCGGTCTGCGCAATCTTGTCTGCACCGTTATCGGTCGTGTTAACCGGGTGAATGTCGTCGTTGTCGGTGTCGATCTTAGAGGCCTTGTCGATCAGGTCGATAGCCTCGTCGCGGTCACAGCCGAGAGCATCGGCAAGGTCATCGAGGCGCGCGTAGAGCGCACCCTTCTTGTCCTGGACCTTGGCAAGCGCATCCTGCGCTGCGGTCAGGCTCTCGGCAGACGGAGATGCGGTCGCGGCATCGGCTGCCGCCCGCGCAGCATCGGCCGCGTCGTCAAGCTCGTCATCGGCATCCTGAGCGGCGGAAAGCAGCGCGCCGTCAACCGACTGCAAGCGCTCGAGTGCCGACCACTGCTCGCGCTCCTCGGCAGTGCCCTCGAGCTCCAGCGGCGCCTTGAGCGTGTACTGGTGTTCGGCGACCAGGCTTGTCTCGAGGTTGTCCGCATAGTGCGTCATCGTGGGCAGAATCGCCAAGCCAAAGAGCAACAGCAGCGAGGCAAACGCAATGCCCACAAAGAGCGTGACAAAGTTGCCCAGGTTGCGCAGAAAGATACGCAGGCGGAAGCGGGAAACAAAACCCATGCGCTCCGGCAGCTGCAAGCCGCGCTTGGTGCCCGATTTGCCACTCGCCTCGTGACGAAGGAACTGCAACGGCGTCTTGCCCATCTTGCGAAGCAGGCCCACCAGCGTGATGAGGATGAGCGCGGCGGCGGGAACCACGGCGCACTTCACAAAGATCTCCCAGCTCCAGTACACCTGGAAGGGCGGCAGGCTATACGAACCGTAATAGAGGCTGCGCATGGGCTCGGTAAAGAACACAACGCCGAGCGCAGTGCCCAAAAGCGCCGCGATCACGCCCACGATGGCGGGAAGCGCAAGGTAGTGCAGCACAATCTCGCGTCGACGATAGCCGCTGGCGAGCAGCGTGCCGATGATGGCACTCTCCTCCTCGATGGTGGCGTCGGTAAGGACCACAAAGACGAACGCCATAATCACGATGATGATGTCGAGCAGCGTCATCCACATCATGGAGTCGCCGTCCACGTCGTCGCGCGCATAACCAATGCCCTGGTTGGAATCGGCATCGATCAGATCGTCCACGCGCGCATCGGCTTCGGTCAGTGCCTCGACCATATCTTGCTCGGCGTCGATGCGGTCCGCGGTGGGGAGGTCGCGATCGGTAAAGGTGAAGGAGTAGGTGTAGGCGGGTGCGCCGCCGGCATCTTCGAGCGCGGCAAAGCCGCCATCGGTGACCTCGGCCACGCCGTACGTGATGGTGTTCACCGTAAAGTCCGAATTGTTGAGGAACAGCGCCTGGCTATCGGGCTGGGTCATGATGCCGCAGATGATGTAGGCGCGACCCTCAAGCTCAACCTTATCGCCCACGGCGAGGTCGTTGTTGGTGGCGAAGACACGGTCGATGGCTACCTCATCGTCCGTCTTGGGCTCCTTGCCCTCACAGTAGGACGCGATATCGACCTTGGTGCGGTGCGCATAGGTGCGCAGCGTGCGCTTGGTGCCGTCGTCGCCGGACGCCTTTTTGATGATGGCGTCGATGGAGAAATTCTTGTAGAGCGTGACGCCGCCGACGTCACTGGCGGCATCCTCGGTGGCCCTGAGTTGATCGTCGGTAGCCTCGAAGGAGGTGGTCACGCGGCCGTCCTCAATCGTGTACTCGTCGCGCATGTCGTCGATAAGGCAACCGATGGAATGCGCCGCGAGCAAAAAGCCCGAGGTGAGAGCGATGCTTCCGCACATAAGCAAAAAGATGCCCAGGTACTTGCCGATATTGCGGCGCAGCTCGCGCGGGAGACGTTTTGCGAGAGGCGTCATGGCGCCGCCTACCAATCGAGCTCGGCGGCCGCGACGGGCGACTAGTTGAGCTCATCCTCGACGATGCGTCCGTCGCGCAGGCGCAGCACGCGGTTGGCCATGCGGGCGATGGCGGCGTTGTGCGTGACGATGATGATGGTGCAGCCGTAGGTGCGGTTGACATCCTCCATGAGCTGCAAGATTTCCTTGGACGTCTTATAGTCGAGCGCACCGGTGGGCTCGTCGCACAGCAGCAGGCCCGGGTTTTTGACGAGCGCACGGCCGATGGCGCAGCGCTGCTGCTGGCCGCCCGAAACCTGGCGCGGGAACTTGTTGCGGTGCTCGTAGAGACCCAGCGAACGCAGCAGGTCATCGATGTTGAGCGGCTTTTTGGACAGGTGTGCCGTGACCTCGATGTTTTCCTTGATGGTGAGATCGGGCACCAGGTTGTAGAACTGGAAGACAAAGCCCAGCTCACGGCGGCGATACTCGCCCAGGTCGGTAGGTTTGAGCACCGTGAGGTCGCAGCCGTCCACCAAAATAGAGCCAGCGTCGGCATCCTCCAGGCCGCCGATCAGGTTAAGAAACGTCGACTTGCCCGAGCCCGAGGGCCCCAGCATGACGCAGATCTCGCCTCGGTTGATGGACGTGTCGATGCCATCGAGTACCGTCAGGCGCGCATCACCGTCGCCGTAGTGCTTTTTGAGATCCTTAACCTGGACGTAGGCTTCCTGCGTTGCCATGGTATCCTCCATTGTTAGCCTAGTACTACTTTATGAACGTAATAGTAAACCTTGGCGAACTATTTTGGGGCGAGAGTGGGGATTTGTTTCAGACTAGTCATTGGGGACGTTCTTAAATGACCAGTCACAAGGGACGCTCTTTCGCCACCCGGCAGTTGGGGACGCTCCTTATCTGCCCCCGATGGCTAGTCATTTAAGTCTGTCCCCAATGAATACTTTTGGTCGTTTAAGTCTGTCCCCAATGAGTAGGTGTCTAGGCGTGGGATTTGTTGTGGGCGAGGGCTAGGCCTACGGCGGCGATGGCCGCGGCAAAGAGCACTGTGACGCCCAGATCGCAAGCGATGTCGCCCAGCACGGTGGACGTCAGGTCCGCGGCGAGCGCCTTGCCAATCGCGTCGTTCACCCAATACGTCGGCACAAAATGCGCCGCGGTCTGCACGGCTGGGCCCATCAGCGACAGCGGCATCCAGGCGCCGCCCAAAAACGTCATGAGCATGCCGAGCAGGTTGCCCACACCGTTGAGCAGCTCCTCACGCGCACCCAGGCTCGAAAGGGCAAAGCCAACGGCCAGAGGCGTGCACGCCAGGGCAAACGTCGCCGCCAGCGCCAGGCACACACGACCCACGCCGACCTCGGCAACCGCGCCGGCAAAGCCCACGACGCCCATCATGCTCGACACAAACCAGATGCAGACGGTGATCACAGTGGCGGCCGCAAACACGGCGAGCGAACGCCGGCGCTCGGAGATTGGGCCGGCATCCATACGACGCACGCGCTCGGGCTCGTTCATGCCCGAGAACACCAGCCCCACCGATACGATGACCGACGAGATAATCGCGTACGCGCCAAAGTTGAAGTACGACTCGAGCGTGGCGGCAGCAGCCGAGTCGACCTTGACCCGCTCGATCTGGACCTCCGCGCGCTTTGCAGCGGCATGTTCGGCGGCCTTGGCAACGTCGCCGTTGGAGGCAGTGGGCTCAAGTGCGGCTGCAGCGCCCGCGAGCGAGATCCAGCGCGAAGCCTCGGCAGACGAAAGCGCCGCCGCCATGGTGTCGGCACCGTAGGTCACATCGAGCTTGGGCAGGGCCTCCCCCGCGCGGGCGGCCGCGACCAGGTCGTTCTCAAACCCCTCCGGGATAAAGAACACGCAGTCGGCGCTACCCTTGGCGCTGTTGCTCTTGGAGAGCGCGTCCGCAAGGTCGTACGTGTCATCGCCGACGCCCGTGACCAGGTCAAACCGCGAACCTAGGTGCTTGGTGAGCGCACGTGAAAGATCACTGCCATCGCGGTCGACCACGATCACGTTGGCATCGTAGGGCTCGTACTCGGTGAGCTGCGACGAGTTCCAGCTCACCGATGCCGCGATGAATACGCCCATGAGCGAGATGAACACCGTATAGATGAGCAGGTAGAACGGGTGCGCCAGCGCCATGCGAAGCGCAGTCTTAAAGGTGCTCATAGCGGCTCCTTCCAAAGGTCAGCGTGGCGGCGGCAACGAACAGCAGCGCCATAAGGACCAGCGCGCCGGCGCGAACGACAAAGGGGCCCAGGTTCTCAAAGAAATACAGGCGGTTGAACATGTCGCAGATGAGCTTGACGGGGTTGAGCCAGCACTCGGCCGGACAGGCGCGGGCGACGTCATCGGCAAGCGCCATCGCCGGTTCGCCGTAGAGCCCAGCGAACAAAGCGCACGTGGTGGCAAAGCCTGTGAGGATGCCCGACTTGGACGCCTTGCCGCCCTTAACGGGAAGCGTGCCCACAAAGAGTCCCAAGCCCGTGGCGGCAAGCGCGGAAGCGGCACCGCCCACCAGACACAGCCCCTCGCGCCCGCCAAAGTCGACGCCCACAACCAGGCGCACGTAGCCGATCGCGATCGCCATCGAGGCAAAGGAGACCAGCCACGAGCCGACAAAGATGCCGGTCAGCGATGCCGTCTTGGAAAGACCGCCCACACAGCGACGTGCGCCAAGGCCCGACAGATTGGGCTGCAGGTCGACGACGCTCAAGGCGGCAAACTCCGCAGACATCATCGCGACCAGGCCAAAAAGCGCGTAATAGTAGACGACCGTGCCATCGGGCGTGGTGCGTGTCAGGCTTACGCGGCGGGTACCGCCCTCGAGCGATAGAGCGCGCGCAACCGCCTCCGGGTCGGCGAGCGCCGCCGGGTTGTCCTGGGCAATCTGGGACATGAGCTCGGCATTTTGTGTATACGAGCTTGCCACCGTCTCCAGAATACTGCGGTCGGTGAGCACCGACGTCGCACGCGAGCTGCCATAGCTCGAAAGCAACGTGAGTTTGGGCGTGCCCGCATCGTCGACCGCATAGATGCCCGCGACCTCGCCGGCCTTAAGCGCACGGTTCGCATCGGCTGCGTCGTCGAGCTCGTGGATCTCGAGCAGCTGATCGCCGCCTTCCTTGGCAAGCGACGTCGCCACGCCCTTAAAGGTCGAAGCGTCCCAAGCCTCGTCCGCCACGACGGCCACCGGCACCGGGTCGACCGTGCCGTCGGAGCTGAGGTTCGCAAACATAAACATGAACATCGTGGAAAGTACGATGGGAAAGAGAGCGCCCCAGACCCACGTGCTCGGCCGGCGCAGCAGCGTCTTGACCGTAGTGATGATGGTGTTGAACATAACTGCCCCCTAGTCGCGCAGCTCGCGGCCGGTGATCTCGAGGAACACGTCGTTGAGGGTCGGTGGCTCGCTCCACACGCGGCCGAGCGCCACATCGGCGGCGCGCAGCGTGTCGAGGATGTCGACCAAATTGTGCGGGCTCGCTTCGCAGGTGCAGACGAGCTCGCCGCCGGAAAGCTCAACGCTGAGCACGTGCTCGAGGGCACGCAGCCGCTCGACCGTGTCGGGCTCGACGGCGCCGACCTCGAC
>USHT01000061.1 GCA_900554455.1 uncultured Collinsella sp. | reverse complement strand
CGGGGCGGCACGTTTTTGTGGGGTCCCGGTCTCCACAATTTTCGTCAAGCTATTGGTTAGATTTTGGTCAGTTGGCGTAAGGGTGGAAGGCCAAAAGATTGTTGGCGAAAAAAGCTCAGAGAAAGTGCTGGTAGGGGAGTTGTTGAGCTTTTCGACAGCTTTTGAGCAGAAGAAACTTTGTGGCTATTGCCGGCGATTGCGTTGTCGCGGTCATGGCGGTGCGGGATGCTGGTCGTAAGCGTCGAATGCTCCGATTTTGGAGGCCAGCATGGATCTGTTTCTTGAGACTCCGCAGCAACAAGCCGAGCGCATGTTGCGCCAACAGCAACGGCTTATAGAGATGCAAATGCAAGGGGTTGCCAACCAGGCGCCCGTGCAAAATGTCGTGCCCGCTGCTGTACCTGCAGCTGTGCCCGGGTGTAAATCGGCGCCAGAGGCCTATTCCGTACAGCAAGATTCATATGCGCAGGAGCTCGCGTTCGACAAGCGTCGTGCGCGTCGTCGCCGCGTGGGCCAGCGCCTGCGCACATTGGCGATGATCGTGCTCATTCCGCTAGGACTTGCGGCAATCTTCTTGGCCTCATATGCCCTCACGTGCATCCTCAACGGCGCATCGCCCAACGAGGTGCTCCAACATCTGTCAGCCCTCGGCCAGCGCCTAGGCGATGTCATAACAACAATCCGCGCTGGCTGGGAGAGTTAGCGTTTGTCACATTAGGACTTCTAGGGTGTAGGGATTATCGCCACGAGCGGAATTCTTGCATCCTGTTGGTCCTGTCGTGCGACTGAATAGTATTATTGAAGATGAATAATAATAGGATTTGTTATGTATAAGCAGGATTTAGAACAGACTCTGTTGGGCATTGACGAAGAGGCAGAGCTGGAAATAGGTCCAAGAGACGACAGGCCGAGCGTTGTATTGGTGGGAGGAGGCGCCTTCATGCTAAACGATGTGACGAATCGTTCGGTTACACATGACATCGATGTGTTTGAGGCAGACAGGTGCCTCCGCGAGATCATAGCTCGATATCCCGAGGTGAATGGTATGGCGGTGGCATATTGTAATCAGATGCCGTTCAATTACGAAGATCGTTTGATTCCCTTGGATATTGGGGCGCGCTTTATCAGGTACTTTACGCCATCCTTGGAGGACCTGGCGGTAATGAAGCTCTATGCCTGTCGTCCGAACGACATCATCGATCTTCATAGCCAGGCATTCGTCGACCGACTTGATTGGGGACTGCTCGAACGGCTTATATTCGACGAGGGCGAGGCGCTGGCGTCGTCGCCTTCGGAGCGGAGTTATCAAGAGATGGTCTGCGCATACAGCCAATACAAAAAGGAGGTGCTCGGTTGAATCTGACCTTTGAGGGATTCTTAAAAGGCTATTGCCGAGAGCTATCCGGACAGCAGTCGCTCAGTTTTAGAAAACTGGTTAAGCAAGCGACGACGGTTGCGCCGCGCGTGGCGGAGCCCCTGTTTTTGCTCGCTTTGGCACAGGGTAAAGCCGAATACGTTCTGGGCTTATCCGAGGGTTCGTGGATGGAAGAGGGTTACCGAGGCGTTTTGTCCTTGTACGCCCAAACGGGTAGCCTGGCATCTCTATGCGCCGAGGACAAACTTCCTAATCGTTATGCCAACGTTTGGCGTGCGTATAGAGCGGTGAAGGAAAAGCCAGTGGCGGACAGAAGAATCAACGCCCTGATGCGAAAAAGAACGTTGGGAGCGCTAGAGGAATCGGGTGTAACGCGCTACGGTCTCTGCCGCGATTTGAATCTGAATAAGGGAAACGTGTACGCATATTTAGCCGGTGATGACTCAAAGGTGAGCAGGGAGACGGCGCGCCGCATTATGGAATATGCGGAGGAGAGGGGCGCCCAAGAAGGGGCCGGGCGCCCGGTGCGTATGGCGGGGTAAGATTGATCGCGGTTTTGATTGGTGCTCGATTGGGTTTGTTGGGCGGAGTTTATGTCTGCTATTGATATTGTGCTTGTTGTGATCGCCTTGGTGGCGGTGGGGGTTGCTGTGGCTTGCGCCCTCCAGCTCAAGAGCCTGCGTGCCGAGTTGCGGGAGCGTGGCGACAGTAGCGCGGAAACGCTGGCAGCACTCGAGCAGGCCAACAACGCGCTCGATGCCCTGAACGTCGCGCTGGCCGAAACTCGCCGCACGGCCAATGCCATCGCGCAGCAGCAGACGACAGATGCGGCCGTGGAGCAGCAACGTTACCTGACCATCGCACGTGAGTTTTCGCAAGCTGGTGACCGGATGGATGACCTGCGCCGCGAGACGGCCCAACAGCTCGGTGCCAACCGCGAGGGTATCGAGCATCGCCTGGACAAGGTGCGCGAAACGGTCGATGCTCAGCTGGGCGCCATCCGCAAAGACAACAACGTGCAGCTCGATCAAATGCGTGCGACGGTGGACGAGAAGCTCTCCCGCACGCTCAACGACCGACTGTCGGCATCGTTTAAGCAGGTGAGCGACCAGCTCGAGGACGTGTACAAGGGCCTGGGCGACATGCAATCCATCGCCACCGGCGTGGGCGATCTTAAGCGTGTGCTGGGCAATGTGAAGGCGCGCGGTATTTTGGGCGAGGTGCAGCTGGGCGCGATCCTGGCGGACATCCTTACGCCCGACCAGTATCTGGAAAACGTCGCCACCAAGCCCGGCGCCTCGGAGCGCGTTGAGTTTGCCGTCAAGCTGCCGGTGGACGAGGGCGATCCCGTGCTGCTGCCGATTGACTCCAAGTTTCCGGGCGACGCGTACGAGCACTTGCTCGACGCGCAGGAGTCGGGCGATGCGGAGACCGTGGCGGCTGCGCGCAAGACGCTCGACACCATGGTCAAGCGCGAGGCAAAGGACATTTGCGAAAAGTACCTGAGTGTGCCGGCAACGACCAACTTTGGCATCATGTTCGTGCCGTTTGAAGGGCTGTACGCCGAGGTCGTCAGCCGCTCCGGGCTTATCGAGACCCTGGGCCGCGACTATCACGTCAACGTTGCCGGCCCCAGCACCATGGCGGCCATTCTCAACAGCCTGCAGATGAGCTACCAGACGTTTAGGCTGCAAAAACGCACCGACGATGTACTGCGAGTGCTCTCCGCCGTCAAGGCCGAGCTGCCGCGCTATCAAAAGGCGCTGCGCCGCGCCCAGCAGCAGATCGAGACCGCGGGTAAAACGGTCGAGGGCATTATCACCACGCGCACCAACGTCATGGAGCGCAAGCTCAAGGATATCGACGCGCTGGAAGACGCCGACCAAGCCGATGAGATCTTGGGACTCACGCCCGCGGGCCTTTCCACAGACCAAGAAGACGAGGACTAATTGCAACAAGGCAGCGGGGCACCGGCGCAAACGCGGGCACCCCGCTGCCTTTCACATCGCGCTTGCCTGAAGTGCGCTTTAGTGTGCAACAATGGCGTTTCGCCCTATCAGACGCGAAAGGAAGCCCATGTCTCAGAGAAACACCAGTCCGCTGAAACGCTCCACCGTGCGCCGCACGCTGCAGCGGTTTTGGGGTGTCACGCGCACGCAGCCGCTGATTGTCTTTCTCTCGGTGTTCTCGTCGGCGGGCTACATCTTTTTGCTGACGTTTGCCAATACTTATGTGATGGCCCTCATTGTCGACCGCGTTCAAGCCGGTCCCGTGGCGGGTGACCAGGTGTTTGAGGTCTTCGGCCCCTATATCCTGGCGCTCGTACTCGTTAACCTGGTGGGCCAAATCCTCTCCAAGCTGCAGGACTACACCGTCTACAAGCTCGAGATCGCAGGCAACTATCACCTGGCGCGTCTATGCTTCGACACGCTCTCCAACCAATCCATGACATTCCATACCAGCCGCTTTGGAGGATCGCTCGTGAGCCAGACGAGCCGTTTTATGAGCGGCTATACGGGGCTGGTCGACGTGACGGTGTATTCGCTCATCCCCACCATCACCTCGGTCATCTGCACGGTGGCGGCGCTCGCCCCGGTGGTGCCGACGTTTACCGTGATCCTGGTGTGCATCATGGCCGTCTACATCGCGTTTGTCTGGCTTATGTACAAGCGCATCATGCCGCTTTCGGCCGCGACGTCCGCCGCGCAGAACAAGCTCTCGGGCGTGCTCTCCGACGCGGTCACGAACATCTTGGCCGTCAAGACCTGCGGGCGCGAGGACTTTGAACGCGATCTGTTCGACGCCGCCGATCGTGCCGCGCGCGACGCCGAGACGGTCTCGATGCACGCCATGATGCAGCGCAACTTTACGACCTCGGGTCTTATCGTCATCACCATGGCCGTGGTGAGCGTATTCGTGGCGGGCGGCAACGCGTGGTTTGGCATCTCGGCCGGCTCGCTCGTCATGATCTTTACCTACACCTATAACCTCACCATGCGTTTGAACTACATAAGCTCCATGATGCAGCGCATCAACCGCGCGCTCGGCGATGCGGCCGAGATGACGCGCGTGCTGGACGAGCCACGTTTGGTGGCAGATGACCCGGACGCCCCCGAGCTCAAAGTGACCGAGGGCGCGATTGATTTTGAGCAGCTGAGCTTTGCGTACCGTGACGCTGCGGCGGGCGAGAGCGTGTTCGATGACCTGACACTTCATGTGGCGGCGGGCCAGCGCGTGGGCCTGGTGGGCAAATCGGGCTCGGGCAAGACGACGCTCACCAAGTTGTTGTTGCGCCTGGACGATGTACAGGGCGGCCGCGTGCTCGTGGACGGCCAGGACGTCTCGCGCTGCACGCAGCAGAGCCTGCGCCGTCAGGTTGCCTACGTGCCGCAGGAGGCGCTGCTGTTCCACCGCTCCATTCGCGAAAACATTGCCTACGGTCGTCCCAACGCCACTGATGAGCAGATTCGCGAGGCGGCTCGCTTGGCTAATGCGACCGAGTTTATCGACCGCTTGCCCCGTGGCTTTGACACTATGGTGGGCGAGCGCGGCGTCAAGCTCTCTGGCGGTCAGCGTCAGCGCGTGGCTATCGCCCGCGCCATCCTAACCGACGCGCCGATTCTGGTGCTCGACGAGGCGACGTCTGCCTTGGACAGCGAGTCCGAGGCGTTGGTGCAGGAGGCGCTCGAGAATCTGATGCGCGGCCGCACCTCCATTGTGGTGGCGCACCGCCTGTCCACCGTGGCGGCGCTTGACCGCATTGTGGTGCTGGCCGATGGCGAGATTGTCGAGGACGGCACGCATACGCAGCTCGTCGAGGCGGGTGGCGAGTACGCGAGCCTGTGGAGCCGTCAGACCGGCGCATTCTTGGAGGCGTAAGCGTCTCGGACGTGGGACAATTGTGTCCATAAGTTTATTGTGCCGTTGAGCTGAGGAGTCGTTATGCCACGTGAGACCAATGCCGCCAAGCGCGAGCGCGCCGTTGAGGTGTGTGAGCGTCTCAACCGTCGCTATGGCCCGGTCGAGTGCTTTTTGGACCACGAGAATCCCTTCCGCCTGCTGATCGCGGTGTTGCTCTCGGCGCAAACGACCGACGCGCAGGTCAACAAGGTGACGCCGAAGCTGTTTGCCCAGTGGCCCACGCCCGAGGCCATGGCCGGGGCGAGCGTGGCTGACGTGGCCGATACCATCAAGTCACTCGGCTTCTACAAGAGCAAAGCCAAGCATGCCGTCGAGGCCGCGCAGATGATCGTCACCGACTATGGCGGCGAGGTGCCGGCCGACATGAAGGAACTCGTGAAGCTGCCGGGCGTGGGACGCAAGACGGCGAACATCGTGCTCAACGTGGGGTATGGCATCGTGGAGGGCATTGCGGTGGACACGCACGTCAACCGCATTGCGCATCGCCTGATGTTGAGTCCCAAGACACATGCCAAGGAGCCGCTCAAGACCGAGCAGGATCTGCTCAAGATTTTGCCACACGAGTATTGGGAATCGGTCAACCACCAGTGGATTACCTTTGGCCGCGAGATCTGCGACGCCCGCAAACCCAAGTGTGACGAGTGTCCGCTGGCAGATTTGTGCCCCAGCGTGCGCGTAGCGGGGTAGGGCGGAACGCATCTTCGTCTGGCGTTTTTTGCGGGGCTGGGTTTGCTCTTGAGCCGGAGTCCTCTCCATGCGCTACCATGACAGACAATGTATTTGACGTACGACCTGCCGAGCTTGCCCCGGCGGGCTTTTGGCGTTGCAATGCCGGAGGAACAGCATGCTCATTCACCGTATAGCCGCGCAGCTCTACACTGCCGAGGCACTGCAGACCGTCGAGGCCGGACTCGATGCCGGCGAGGACGTGACGCTGGCTGTGTCGCAGTCTGGCCGCACGCTTATGGCGGCCGCCCAGTTTGCGCGCCGCCCGCGCCCGACGGTCTACATTGTGAGCGGCGAGGATGCGGCTGATCGCGCCGCGCGCAGCCTTGCCGCCTATGTGGGCCTGGCGCACGTGTGCCGCTTTCCCGAGCGTAAGGACTATCCGTGGCGCGAGCAGGCGCCCGACGACGCCGTGGTGGCGCAGCGCTGCGAGGCTCTGGGGCGCATCGTGCGCGGGGACAACTGCATCATGGTTGCCTCGGCCCGTGCGCTGCTGCGCTGCGTGCCGCCGGTCGAGAGTCGCTATTGGGAGTCCACCACTTTTGCGGTGGGCGAGGAGATTCCTTTTGATGAGGTGCCGCAGCGCCTGGTGGGCATGGGCTACACCAATGCCGGTGCCGCCGACGCGCCCGGTCTGTTCCGCGTTCACGGCGACACGGTGGATATCTATCTGGCCTACATGAGCGACCTTGCCATCCGGGTGGAGTTCTTCGGGGATGAGATCGACCGCATCACGGAGTTCAACCCCGTTACCGGCACCCGGCAGAACGTGGTGAAGCATGTGGCCATCTTCCCGGCCAGCCACTACATCGTCAGCGCCGATAAAAAGGCAGCGGCCATTGAAAAGATCCGCGCCGAGTGCGACGAGCAGGTGAAGAAGTT
>USHT01000060.1 GCA_900554455.1 uncultured Collinsella sp. | reverse complement strand
CCTCGGCGCCCTCCGGCGTAAAGCGGCGGAACGTAAGGCCCACGCCGATACCCACCAGCACAATCGGCACCGAGATAACCGCGACGGTAATGTTCGCCTGTGCGCCATCGGTAAAGAAGATGGATCCCACGGGAACAAAGGCAATCAGGATACCAAGAACCAGGCAAAACACCATTGCAACAATGCCGTCTGAGGCAACGTACTCGCTATCGGCCAGCTTGCCCTTAACGGTGTTCTGATAGTCCTCGAGCTTGTCGCCCACGGGTGTAGCGTGCTGCTTGACGTAGTGCTGCAGCTCGTCGAACGTGCGCGAGCGATCGCCGTTCTCGTCAGGCTTAGCACCGGCAAAGAATACCTTGAGCACCATGTGGTCAATGCCCTTGGCCGACTTCCAGCCCGCATCACTCACCGTCACGCGATACGTCTGCTCTTCTTTTTCACGCCCCAACAGACCCTTCTTGGCCTTGGTCACGGTCGCCTGCTCCAGCTTGATCACACGGTCGTCAGTGAGCTTCATGAGCGTGGCAATATATGCCTGAACGGGCACCTCGTTCCAGCTCATGAGGGCCGAAAGCACGGCGGGATGGTCGGCCGAAGGCACATCGCGGAAATATTCGTCCTGGAAAAGCGGCTTGGGCTTGCGCTTGCGCAGCTTGAGCACAACGATTGTGCCGGTAAAGGCCACCGCCGCAACAACACTTAGCACGGCAAGTGCATTGGCGATCATGCGAGCGTGAGCGCGGCGGGCGTTAGCTTCGTCGGCCCACGCCTTCTCTTCGCTCAGGATCGTTGACATGCGCTCCTCGCTTGAAGCGGAAAGCCATGGCACCCAGTCGCGGGGGAAGGCGATGCGCGCCTCGGCGAATTCGCCCTGATGCACGCAGGGAATGGTATAGGTGACCATGGGTTCGTCCGCATCGAGCGATACGTCGCCCGTCAGCGGGCCGTGGCCCCATGCGCGGAAGTTATCGCCCTTGACGGCCGCCGTCCCGGCAGCAGCATTTGCGAAGTACACTTCCATCTCGACGTCATCGGAATCCGCGGACCAGCCATCGCCCACGAACTTCCAGTAGAGCTCAGCGGTATCGGCCCAGTTCATGACCGCACCGGTCATGGTGTAGCTCACGTAATAGATCACGCTATCGCCGCTCTCGTGGGGGCTGAACACCTTAATCCTTACGCCGTCACCGGTCTGCTCGACCGTGTAGACGCCAGAGTCGCCCTTGTTCGCGCTATCGACTTTGTTAAACGCGGTGTCGTCTTCCTCGACGCTCAGCACGTCGACGCCCGCCGCGCCGCCCTGCTGGTTGGTGCCCGTATTGATCTCCCAATACACGCCGTTGATGTCGTCGTCGAAATCAAACTGACGTCCCTCGACAACGGTCAGCGATCCATCGGCCTCGACCGTGGCACCGATATAGGTTTGGGTCATGGAATAGCCGTCGGCGTGCGCGGCGGCGGGCAGTAGCAGCAATGCAAGCGCGACGAGTGCGCAGACGGAAGCAAATCGCGCGAATAGGCGACGCTGCCGACAGGTCTTGGCAACGGGGGCGTTCATAGGCACATCCTTTGTCTGTGATACCAACAGCGCCATTGTCCCACGTTTGCGGGTACGCATGACGAACATCTAGGCGACCGGAGCGCCAAACGGGATGAAAGTCACCCCGCACCGCCAGCAGCTAGTCATTGGGGACGTTCTTAAATGACTAGTCGTTAGGGATACTCTTTGAAACGGCCTGCACCAACGATAGATACCACTTCACAGCTCCGTCACAGGTGTAGCGGCTTTGTGTGGGCGCGGCATGCGCTGACTGAGCCGCCAGCCGAGGGGCATAAAGCAGTTGAGCGAAAACGGTTTGCCCCTTTGCCGTTCGCTCGAGGATCATGTCCCCCTTTTCCGCGGAAACCCCGGCAGTTGCGAAGAGCTGCCGGGGTTTCTGTCGTCTAAGGTGCCGAGTTAATGGACAGGAATCACGGCACCGAGTCTGCGGCCCGCCATACGCAATGCGGGGCCTCGACAACTTGCGAGCCACGGCAACGCCTTCCCATCGCGCCCCGCGCTATACTCGTCCGCATGGATATCAACGCACGCAACATAGCAACACACGCCGCGGACGCGCCAGCGATGCCGCCCGCCTCTGCCCCCGCGCCCGTCGTGGGCCGTTTTGCCCCGTCGCCCTCGGGCCGCATGCACCTGGGCAACGTGTTCAGCTGCCTGTGCGCGTGGCTTTCAGCCCGCAGCCAAGGCGGCAGCATCGTGCTGCGCATCGAGGATCTGGACGATCGCTGCAAGCGCCCGGAACTTGCCGCTCAACTGATTGACGACCTGGCCTGGCTGGGGCTTGAGTGGGACGAAGGCCCCTACTACCAGCACGATCGTCTGGACCTGTACGAGAGCGCCCTGCACCAGCTGCAAGACGCCGGCCTCACCTACCCCTGCTTTTGCACACGTGCCGAGCTCCACGCCGCAAGCGCACCGCACGCGAGCGACGGCACGCCCATCTATCGCGGCGCCTGCCGAGGCCTTTCTGCCGAGGAGGTTGCCCGCTGCAGTGCCCTGCGTGCTCCGGCCACGCGCCTGCGCGTGCCCACCGTCGACGACCTCGCCAGCGACGTGATCGAATTCGTGGACCGCACGTACGGAGCCCAATGCGAAGCACTCGCCACCGAATGCGGTGACTTTTTGGTGCGCCGCAGCGACGGCGTTTTTGCCTACCAGCTAGCCGTGGTGGTCGACGACGCTGCCATGGGCGTCACCGAGGTCGTGCGCGGATGCGATCTGCTGGGCTCCACGCCCCGCCAAATCTATCTGCAGCATCTGCTGGGACTTCCCACGCCGCACTACGCGCACATTCCGCTGCTCATGTCGCCGGACGGCCGCCGCCTTTCCAAGCGCGACCGCGACCAGGACCTGGGCGAGCTCCGCACCCGCTTTGGCGCACCCGAGGCACTGCTGGGCTGGCTCGCCGGGCAAACAGGCATCGCACCGGACATCACACCGCGCTCTGCGGAGCAGCTGGCCGAGCACTTTGGCTGGGATGTTATCCGCGCGCACCGCGAGAACATCCCCGTAACGGCCGAGTAGCCAGCCACCCCGTCCCTACACAACGTCCCAGGGCTGGAGTTCGTCACCCAGGCGAACGATGCAGTCGTAGAGCACGGTGTGGCGCTCGGCCGGGTTGGCGTCGCGATGAAAATGCCCGTAGTACCAGCGCTTGTAATCCAAGCAGTCTTCCAGCTCATCGAAAAATGCCGTAAGCCGATCAACGGCGGGGTAATTCCAGCCGGGTGCTGGATAAAGCGTGGGCGAAAGCATGCGCGTGGAGCAGGTGTGGGTGATCACGTAGTCGACCTTCCAGCCCACGCTGTCGAGCTTTGCCCGCGCCTCCTCAAAGTTGCGCTCGTCCGGCAGCTCCTGCGGCCACCAGCTGGAATACGGAATGCGATATTCCTTGTCCACGCTCGTGGCGCCGCCCATGGTAAAGATCGTTGAGCCGTCGAGCTCAAAAACCTCGCCGCGCGTCAGGCGCCGTATGGGCGAGGTATCCGACAGGCGCTGCGTCAGCCCACCGTGCCACAACTCCATAGGACGCTCCGCCCAGTGATCGAAACGCTCGTGGTTGCCGTCGACAAACAGCACGGTGTAGGGGCGCGACTCCAGCCAAGCAATATCGGCACATTCCTCGGTAGAAAAGTCCCAGGGAAAGCCAAAGTCGCCCGCGATGATGAGATAGTCGTCGCTCGCCAGGCTATCCCCAAGCTCCCAATCGCGGAGCTTTTGCATGTCAGCGCCGCCATGAATATCGCCTGTTACATAGACCGTCATCGGATTACCACTTCCCTGTAAGTCGCTAGCCCACATTCTGCACGATCACTAAGTCAACCGTTCCAGCCCTTCCATCCTTTGGGACCTACCCCTCGCTCTTCCATCCAAACGGGTCAAACACCCAAAAGATCAGATCGAGCACGCCGCCGGTCATCGTGGCGCCGGCAAGAGCCATGCAAACATGCAGAAAGCTGGCACTTCGGAGCACGTCGAACGGCCCCAGAACAGCCAACAGCGCGACCGCTGCGCCGGCTACGCACAGCGCGAGGCACGGCCCCGCGTCCTTAACGCACTTCTTTGCGAGATGCTTTGCGTTGTCACTCATCGGTATCGAACTCCTTAGAGGATCGTTGTTCAGACGCATGCCGCCGCGGCAGAGCGGGGCGGCAGGGTAAGTGTCACATGCTGTGCGGACATCAATGGAGAAACCGCCTGCTCGACCAACCTTTGACGCCGTTTTGCACCGGCACCACATCCCCCGCTATCGAGGTCTAATACTTTTCCCACCGCCACCCAAAAACTCATCCAACGTTAATCTTGGCTCAAGAATCGCTTAATCTATAACCTGCACTATAGAGTTCGACCAAGGGCGGGGCGGCGCCGCGCAACGCAGGCCGCCGAACGCAACGCTCGCGCCCGGGCAGATCGCCTGACGTCGCGCCCATCGAACGAAAGGACAGGTCATGGACGACCTCGAAAAAGTTGAAACCATCCGCACCAAGTGCAACGTGAGCTACACCGATGCCAAGGCCGCGCTCGACGCCGCCGACGGCAACGTTCTGGACGCCATCATTTGGCTCGAGTCGCAGGGCAAGACGCAGACCACGTCGGCGCACGCCGCCACCGAGTCCGCGCCAGTCGATGAGCCCTCAGCCGAGATGGTCGCCGCGCAGGCCGCCTACGAGAAGTCGAGCGAAAAGACCGACTTCTCCAAGAAGATGGACAGCGTATGGGAGTACCTCAAAAAGCTCTTCCGTCTGAGCCTGGACACCAAGTTTATCGCCACGCGCCGCGATGCGATCATCCTCAACATCCCCATCCTGATCCCCATCATCGCCCTGTTTGCCTGGGGCGCTACGATTTGGCTGATGCTGATTGGCCTGTTCTTTGGCATGCGCTACCGCATCGACAGCGACGGCGACGTGCCCGGCAGCATCAACAACCTTATGAATCACGCCGCTGATGCCGCGGACGACATCAAGCAAAATCTGAACGACGACAAGTAATCGCAGACGGGGGCACGCATGGCACGGATCCTGATCGTAGAGGACGAGGAGAAAATCGCCCGCTTTGTGACGCTCGAGCTGGAGCACGAGGGCTACCAGGTGGAGCACGCCGCCGATGGCCGCACCGCCGTGGACCTGGCGCTGGAGCGCAACTACGATCTTATTCTGCTCGATGTGCTGTTGCCGCAGCTCAACGGCATGGAGGTCCTGCGGCGCGTCCGCAAGCACAAGGATGTGCCGGTGATAATGGTCACCGCGCGCGATGCCGTGATGGACAAGGTGGCCGGGCTTGACGCCGGTGCCGATGACTATCTGACCAAGCCGTTTGCGATCGAGGAGCTGTTCGCACGGATCCGCGTGGCGTTGAAGCGCTCGGAGGCCGTGCGGGCGGCTTCGGGCGTTGGCGGCATCGGGACGGGCGCGGTAGGCGGCACGGGTGTCGGCGCCACTGCGATGCCCCCGGTCAGTGACTCGACCCAGGTTTCCGCCTCGCTCTCCCCCGCCGCGCTCACCGTGGGTTCGGTCGCGCTCGATCCCGACCGCCGCGAAGTCACGGTCGGCGGCTCGCCCATTGCGCTCACGGCCCGCGAGTTCGATGTCCTCGCCCTGCTTATGGCGCATGCCGAGACCGTGCTCACGCGCGAACGCATCGCGCACGAAGCGCTGGGCTACGAATACATGGGCGACACCAACAACGTCGACGTACACATCGCGCACCTGCGCGCCAAGATCGAAGACGCCGGCGGCGCCCGCATCATCCAAACTGTGCGCGGGGTGGGCTATGTCTGTCGCGCGTAACGCCGAGACCAAGCGCGTCACCTCCATCGCCCGCGCCATCAACTGGAGCTATATGTGGCGCCGCCTGATGAGCTACGTCTGGCTCGATCTGTTGCTGGTGGTGATTGCGGCGGCGATCCTCGTCTATGGATACAACCAGACGCTGCCCAACGGCGCGTTTACCGCAGGATGGATCCCCAGCGCCACCGTTCGCGGCATGTCGCTGACGCCCGCGCGCGGCTGGGACCTGACAACGCTCACCTATACCGTCGAGCTCGCGCGTACCACCAAGACTTTCCCCCTCGCGCAGGACCTCGTCACGCTATGGCCTCTCTACCTTGTCGTTGTGGGTTGGCAGGTCATCAGCGTGCTCAACATGCTCGGCGGCGCCCGCCGCGTGCGCCGCACCATGGCGCCGCTCAACGATCTGGCCCTGCGCGTGGACGAACTCGGCCGCATGCAACTCGCCGGCGGCAAAATGGAAACACTGGAGCAGGCCATCGAGCGCGCAAGCGTCGACTCGCCGAGCGTCACCACCGGCGACGCCGACCTGGCAAGCATCGAGGTCGCACTCAACCGCCTGCTGCGCCAGATGCAAGAGGCCAAGCTGCAGCAGATGCGCTTTGTCAACGATGCAAGCCACGAGCTGCGCACGCCCATCGCGGTGATTCAGGGCTACGTGAACATGCTCGACCGCTGGGGTAAGGACGACCCGGACGTGCTGGCGGAATCCATCGCGTCCCTTAAAGCCGAAAGCGAGCACATGCAAGAGCTTGTGGAGCAGCTGCTGTTTTTGGCGCGCGGCGATGCCGGGCGCACGGTCCTGCGGCGCGCGCATACCAACTTGGCTGCACTGGTCAGCGAGGTATGCGAAGAATCGCAGATGATCGATACCGAGCACACGTATCGGCTGGCTTCTGACGCTGCGCTTGCCAGCGACCCGCGCTGCGACGCGCCCGTCGACGTGGCGCTCGTGAAGCAGGCTCTGCGCGTGATCGTGCAAAACGCCGCCAAGTACTCGGATGCGGGAACGACCGTCACATTTGGCATAACACCGGATGCGGGCGCGGACACGATCGACATAAGTGTTG
>USHT01000059.1 GCA_900554455.1 uncultured Collinsella sp. | reverse complement strand
CAGTGCGCTCGCTCGAGAGCGCCTTTGACGCGGACGCGCCGGTGTCCGATCCGGCCGTGACGGCGCGCTATTTTGAGGGCCGCGAGGACGGGGCCGATACACTTGGCCGCGGTGACATCGTGGTGCGCGAGAACGCGACAACGCAGCTCTACCTCATGCCCGGCTCGACCTATCATGTGGTCGACGCGCTGATCACGAACTTCCATGTGCCTCGCTCCACGCTCATGATGCTCGTAAGCGCGCTTGCCACCCGCGACCAGATCATGGATGCCTACGCCGCCGCCATCGAGGAGCGCTACCGCTTCTTCAGCTTTGGCGACGCGATGCTCATTTGTTAGTTACGCGGTTCTACGAACCGCGTAACGGCTCGACGCTGCAAACGCCCCTAAGCGGCAATCTGACGTTCAATCGTCGGTCGCGTACCGAAGTACGCTTCCCTCCTCTTTCACGTCACCTTGCTCGCTTAGGGGCGTTTTCGCTGACTTATGCTCAACCTGCGATTGTTTTGCTTTAGGTCGCCTACTCGCTGTAGCGGGTGGCGATGGCAGCTTGTACCATGCCGGTGCTCATGAGGTAGGTCACCAGGAAGTAGCCGCCGTATGCTGCCAGGAAGATTGCACAGGTGAGGCCCACGGTGCCGCCGATGCTCATATCTCCGAACGTGCTCACCATCTCGATGATCACCTTAAGTGCCACAAAGGAGTGCGCCAGGCCCACTGCCAGCGGGAACAGGAAGAATACCGCTTGCTGCGCCATCACCGAATGGCGAATCTGGCGGTCGTCACAGCCGATCTGCGCCAGCACACGATAGCTGCGGCTGCCGTCGGCCACATTGGAGAGCTGCTGGATCGACAGTATCGCCGCGCACGCAACGACCAGTACAAAGCCAATGTAGATGGCCAGATAGCTAATCATGCCGTTCATCTGCGCTGCTTGCGTGTACATTTCGGAGCGTGTGATAAAGATTCCCCACGACCCCGGCTCCTTGCCGTCAACGAGCAGATTGTCGAGCAGAGTGTATTTAATGCTCTCGTCTGCCTCGGTCGTATCCATCCCCTGTTTGTAGTTAACGAGCAGGCTACTGGAATACGGCTGCAGATTAAGTTGGGACAACAGCTCGTCGGCAACGACGACGGTACCCGGATTACTGCCCATCGTCGAGTTGGCGATGGCCGCCGTGTCCTTGTCCGACTTATCGGTTGCGGGCTTGAGCTCATGCCCGCCCAAGGTGAGGGTATGGCCGCCAGCCATATACTTGGTGTACAGGTCGACCAGCTCGCCGCCCATATCACACGTGAGCAGATACTGGTCGTGACCAATGTGCACCGGCTCCTCGCCCATCATCTGGCGCAGCTTGTTGTACTGACTTGCCGGCGTCACAAACAGACCCATCGCATCGGCATTGCTACCCCCGAACGCCTTGGGAAGCTTTTCGCCCATGATCTTGCACATCTCACTTGGGGTCACCGAAGGATCCGAACCGCCAAACGGGTAACTCAGATACGAATCGATCTGTACATGCTCGCCGGCAACATCGGCGATATTGACCTTCTTGCCGGTCTCGTCGTTGTTGTCCGCCGACTTGCCCTTGCCGTGCCATGCGGAGTACAAATCGACCGTTGTATCGGCTAGCACCATGCGGTCGGCTTCAGACGGATTGACATATTCTTTGTAGTAGTCGAGCGTATCGGGCGTGTAATAGACATACGTCTGAGACACGTCAACAGGGTTATAGCGCTCCAGGTTTTCGTTCATCACATTGGCAATCGACATACCGCACGTCACCGAGGTGATGGCCAAAAACAGGAGCATCGCGATGACGCCCATCGAAAAGCACACCGTGTTGACCTTGGCCGCAAGCTGGCGCACGGTAAACATGTTGAGGCCGCGCCAATACACGCCGCGCAGGCTCTGCAGCAGCTTGATGAGCATGCCCGAGAGTCCCCAGAACAGGGCAAAGGTGCCCACGGTAACCATAGCGGTCGTAATACCAAACTGGTTCATGGCCTCTTGCAGCTTGCTGTCCGTCGCGGTTAGCGGGAACCCATCACGTAGCAGACGGTAATAGGCCACGCCCACAAGCACCGCACCCACGGCAAAGATGGCAATCGCGATCCAGGGGTTGCGTGTCTTGATGCTCTCGTTGCGACGCTCGGCACCCATAAGCTCGATGAGTTTGGTACGACGCACGGCGCGGAGGTTCAGCAGTAGCGTGAGCACAAACATTACGAGCATGCAGGCAAGGGTCAGATTGAACGCATGCATCGAGAAAAAGAAGTGGAAATTGGCGATCTGTGTCTTAAAGAGCGAGGCCGTAAAGAACGTCATGAGCTGGGAGAGTCCCACACCCAGCACAATGCCGGCGACAAAGGCCACCACCGAGACAATCACCGTCTCGAGCGCCATGATCGTGGCGACGCGCCCGCGCCCCATGCCGAGCACCTGGTACAGGCCAAACTCCTTTTTGCGGCGTTTCATGATGAAGTTATTGGCATACACCATCAAAAAGGCCATGACACCAGCCAAAAAGTACGTCAGGTAGCCGAGCATGCTGCCCATAACCTGCGCCAAGCCCTCTTCATCGATGCCGGCGATGTCGACCTGCATCGAGATGGTGTTAAAGGCATAGAAGACCGTGACGCCCAGGGTGAGCGTCAACAAGTAAACGAGGTAGTCGCGGCCGGCGCGGCGGACGTTGCCCCAAGCGAGTTTACAGAGCATCGGAGCCCTCACCGCCCATCATGGCAACGACCTCCATAATGCGGTCGAAGAACTCTCGGCGGTCGGTGTCGCCGCGGCGCAGCTCGGTGAAGATCTTGCCGTCACGAATAAACAGCACACGGCTCGTGTAGCTGGCGGCAAAGCTATCGTGCGTGACCATGAGCACGGTGGCGCGCAGGCGGCGGTTGAGGGCCTCCAGGCTCTCGAGCAGCAGACGGGCGCTTTTGGAGTCGAGGGCGCCGGTGGGCTCGTCGGCCATGATCATGGTGGGGTCGGTGACGAGCGCGCGAGCCGCGGCAACGCGCTGCTGCTGACCGCCGGACATCTGGTAGGGATACTTGTCGAGCACCTGACTGATGGACAGGCGCGCTGCCACATCCTGCACGCGGGTCGAGATCTCTGCCGAGTTTGCGCGGGCGATGGTGAGCGGCAGGGCGATGTTCTCGCGTGCCGTGAGCGTATCGAGCAGGTTGGAGTCCTGGAAGATAAAGCCGAGCTCCTCGCGGCGGAACTGCGAAAGCTTAGCCTGCTTCATGCGTGTTACGTCTTGGCCGTTAATGCGGATCATGCCACTTGTAGCACTATCGATGGTCGAGACGCAGTTGAGCAACGTCGACTTGCCCGAGCCCGAAGCGCCCATGATGCCAACAAATTCGCCGCGGTTGACGGTAAAGCTGACGTCGTTGAGCGCGCGGGTCACGTTGCCCAGCGCCCCATATACCTTTTCGAGATGCGCGACCTCCAGTACCGGAGTCGCCATGTGCGTGGTTTGCATACCGAGTCCTTTCTTGCAATTAGTCTACGGCATCTATAGTCGCAAGAAGACGAGTCGGCTACCATCGATATGGCTTACGCTTGCCTTACCGTTGTGTAAGGTACGGGTAGCTAGCCTGCCACGTGTTGATATCGAGAGAGGACTCCTGTTGAAGACTGTTCATGTTGCCGCTGGGATCATTCGCAAGGAAAGATCCGATGAGCTACTTGCCGTGCAGCGCGGCTACGGCGACATGCAGGGACTTTGGGAGTTCCCCGGTGGCAAGCTCATGCGCGGCGAGACGCCCGAAGACGCTGTACGCCGCGAACTCATGGAAGAGCTGCAGGTAAAAGTCACCAACCTGCGCGATTTCTATACCGTTGAGTATGACTACCCCGATTTTCATCTCTCCATGGAGTGCTACTACTGCTCGCTCGCCGATGAATCCGATGAACCCCAGAAGCATGACCGCCAGCTCGATATCCGCTGGATTCCGCGCACCTCGCTTGCCACCGTTGAGTGGATGCCCGCCGACAAGGGGCTCATTGATGCCCTGATTGAGCTGAAGGAAGACCGGCTTGAGGCCAACGGCAGCACCAACGACGCCGAGACCGCAACGGCTGACGAGCCTGCCGCCAAACCCAAGCGCACATCTAAGCGCCGCAGCAAGAAGCGTCCCAAGCCCGGCCTGCTGGACGGCATCGACACCTCGGACCTTTCCGCTGACGAGCGTGAGCTCGTGCGCCGTCGCGCCGCCATCAAAAAGTCCATGAAGGGCAACAAGCGCGCCAACACCAAGCCCGAGCTGCTCGTACGACAGCACCTGCGCGCAGCGGGCCTTACGGGTTATCGCTTGGAATGGAAGGTTCCCGGCAAGCCCGACATCGCCTTCCCCGGCCGCAAGATCGCCATCTTCGTCAACGGCTGCTTTTGGCACCGCTGCCCCAAGTGCAAGCCCAGCCAGCCCAAGCGCAACGTTGAGTTTTGGGAGGCAAAGTTCCGTCGCAACGTCGAGCGCGACCGCGCCGCCGTGGCAGCGCTTACCGAAATGGGCTGGACGCCCATAACCATCTGGGAATGCGAGCTCAAAAAAGACTGCATCGACGCCACGATGGAAAAGGTCATCGAGCAAGTTCGTGCCGCGACCCCGCAGCGCTAAAACAAGCCATTCACAGGTCCCGCACGCGCGCGCCACATCCGCATCACAAACCTTAGAAAGCCCTTAAGCTCAAAACCTTACAAGAGTGTTACTCAGTACCTCTGACCTGCAGTTTCATCGTAATTGCAAACCTCATTAAGCCTTTCTTTAGCGCTTCTTTGCAACGACCGCGGCATAATACTGCCAACGCACCGGACCTAGCAGCACACCCCGTGCGCAACCTTTTGGTGGACATCGAGGAGGCCGCATAAGCATGCATTCTTCCAATGACGCAACACAGCAGCCATCCCTAAAATATGCAAACCTTTTCTCCTTCCCCCCGACACAGAGAAACGGCCTCCTCGACTCCCCCACCACAAAAACCAACCGGTCAACCAATCAGAGCCTCAACTTGCGAGCATCATTCGAAAAGCTCCAAGCATCTCTAGACAAGGCGTTCCCCGAACAGGCAAGAGCAATCTAAGCCCATCGCGCTTTATACTGATGCCATGCGAAACATGGATCACATAGAATTGCACCGCGGAGGACGCGAGGAAGCGTTTCCCGAGACCGCCGAAGACTGGCCCTATATTGCCGAACGCGCAGAATTCGCTCGCTATCCGGGCAATTCCGTCCCCTGGCACTGGCATTCCGAAGTCGAGCTTTTCTACATGGAGCAGGGAGCGATTGACTATCGAACGCGCGCGGCTCATGAACACGTGCGCTTTGAGGAAGGGTCCGCCGGCTTTATCAACGGCGGCGTTTTGCACAGCACGCTGCAATCACCCAATTCGGCACCGGCCATTCAAATGTTGCATATCTTTCAGCCGTCGATGCTCGGCGATCCCGCGGGACGTCTCCAAAAGCGCTACATCAATCCATTACTGCAATGTCGAGGCGTCGATGTGCTCAAATGGTCGCCCACCAACCCCGACGATATGCCCTTTATCGATTTGCTAAAGAGTTCCTTTAACCACGACCTTCAACGGCCGCAGAACGAGATGGCGCTTCGGAATAGCTTGTCAGAGCTCTGGATTCAGATTTACGCCAAGGCCGAACCGCTCTTTTCCTCCGACAACGCCTCTTGGATGACCAGCCGCGACGTACAGTTCAAGGCAATCCTGGACTTTATCCGCGCAAACTATGCAGCCGCTGTAGATGTGCCCCAGATAGCATCTGCAGCCGGCGTAAGCGAAAGAGAGTGTTACCGCATTATCGAAGCTTGCGCAGGAACGACCCCGGCGGCATATCTGCGCGCATACCGCGTAAACCGTGCTTGCGAACTTTTGGCACACACCACGCGAACGGTCCAGACAGTCGCGCGCCAATGCGGCTTTGCGACAGCAAGCCATCTTGGCCAGGTATTTAAAGAACAAATGGGATGCACTCCTTCGAGCTATCGAGCAGCGAGGCAGAATCTCGATAGTACCAGGCAGAAATCCCGCTAGCCCTTCTTCTGTCACTGCATCAAGCTTGCAGGCAAACAACGGATAGGAGCTACTATATGAAGTACTTTGACTATATCGTGTTTGACGTTGATGGGACATTGGCAGATACAGAAGAAAGCGTGCTGTCATCGCTTGGCCAGATTGTCCAAGAAGAAACCGGCAAAACGCTCCCCCGACACGAGCTTGAATTTGCCCTCGGCATACCCGGCAAGGATGCCCTTGAGAAACTTGGGATCTACTCACAGGCAACGCTGGATCGCTGGTGCCAAGTTGCCGCCAGCTTTAAAAGCACCATCAGCGTGTTTCCCGGCTTGCACGAAGTTATCGCAACACTCTCCGACAACGGCTGCAAACTTGGCATCGTCTCCTCACGTGCGCGCGACGAATACACAGACGAAATTGCACCCCTTGGCTTCGATAAGTTTTTTGAACACATCATCCTTGTCGAAGACACAACCGAACACAAACCCGCACCCGCACCCATGCTCGAATATCTCCGACGTACGGGCGCGAATCCTGGCAACGTCGTCTACGTTGGCGACACCGTCTACGACGAACAATGCGCAACTTCAGCAGGGGTCAGTTTTGCCAGAGCGGCATGGGGATCACACCAAGACATCCCAAACGCCACCTACAACCTCAAAACCCCCAACGACCTACTAACCCTAACAACCAAGTAACCCTCCCATCCCAAATTCGCAGTCCTAACGCCACAAGGGCGACGACCTCGAGTAGGTCAACCTGGGAGGGACGAGGGCTTAGTTCTCCAATCTTTCCGCAGGGGGCAAAAAGCAACGTCTTATTTTTCCGACACTAACGCCACAAGGGCGATCGAGCAGGACGGCTTGGGCAGGTCCCCGTACTTAGTTTCAA
>USHT01000058.1 GCA_900554455.1 uncultured Collinsella sp. | reverse complement strand
AGCCGCGGTCGAGTACGCCCTTTACCACGGGCATCTTGGCCAAGCGCTCACGCGAATCGCCGGCGGCGTAGTAGATGGCCTTCTGATCCTCGGGCATGCCCTTGGCATACTCGGCCAGGGTAATCATCTTCTGTTCCTTGGCAGACCAGAACAGCAGCAGGTCGGCAAGCTCATCGGCCTTCATGCCATAGCTCGAGTAGATGCCGTACTTAAGGCCACGGCCAAAGTTTTCAAAGAACTTCTCGTAGGCCTCGCGGTCGTTGTCACGCATATCCTCAAGGTCGGCGGTAATCTTCTTTTCCACACGCTTGGCGATGGCCTTGAGCTGACGGTTCTGCTGCAGCGTCTCGCGCGAGATGTTGAGCGACACGTCGGCGGAATCCACGACGCCGCGGACAAAGTTGTAGTAGTCGGGCAGCAGGTCGTCGCACTTCTCCATAATCAGCACGTTGGAGCTGTAGAGCGCCAGACCCTTCTCGTAGTCCTTGCTGTACAGATCGAACGGGGCGCGACCCGGCACAAACAGCAAGGCGTCGTACTCGAGCGTGCCCTCGGCGTGGAAGCTGATGGTGCGCGCAGGATTATCAAAGTCGTGGAACGTAGACTTGTAGAACTCGTCGTAGTCCTTCTGCTCAACGTCGGAACTGCGCTTTTTCCAAATCGGCGTCATGGAGTTGATGGTCTCGAGCTCCTGGTAGTCCTCGTACTCGGGCTTGTAATCGTCGCCGGCGTCCTCGGGCTTGGGTTTCTGGCGGCTCTTGGACACCATCATCTGAATCGGGTAGCGCACATAGTTGCTGTACTGCTGAATCAGGCTCTTGAGGCCCCACTCGGTCAGGAAGCGATCGTAGGTCTCGGCCTCGCCGTCGGCGTCGAGCTTCTCGTTCTCACGCAGCGTCAGAATGACATCGGTACCGTGCTCGGCGCGCTCGCCGTCCTCGATGGTGTAGCCCTCAAGACCGTCGGATTCCCACACATGGGCGACATCCTCGCCGTAGGCGCGGCTGACGACCTTCACATGGCTGGCGACCATAAAAGCCGAGTAGAAGCCCACGCCAAACTGGCCGATGATGTCGACATCCGAACCCTGCTGCTCGGCGTTCTCGGTCTTAAACTCCTCGGAGCCGGAATGAGCGATAGTGCCTAGGTTGCGCTCGAGCTCCTCGGCGGTCATGCCAATGCCGTTATCCGAGATGGTAATGGTGCGGGCGTCTTTATCAAAGGAGACGCGAATGGCCAGGTCGCCCTGGTCGATTTTGACGCTCGGGTCCTGCAGACTCTTAAAGTTGAGCTTGTCGACGGCGTCGCTCGCGTTAGAGATAAGCTCGCGCAGGAAGATTTCCTTATTGGTGTAGATGGAGTTGATCATGAGGTCGAGCAGTTTTTTGCTCTCGGTCTTAAATTGACGCATGTGCAGTCCTTTCGCGCTACCCCCGTCCGCAAAAACGGCCCGGTCGCCCGAGCCGAATCGCAGACCTGCTATGTTCAGACTTAGATTTTATAACCCATTAGCGCGCATATATACATACGGAATCGAAAAACTGTATGTCTAAGCGCTCCGATGCGCCAATTGCCAAGGAGCGTCCCCAACTGCCGGCAGAAAAGGAACGTCCCTATCTGCCATCTACGCGCTTGGCCATCCAGACATGGGGCTGGCCCTCGTCTTCGTAATCTACCGGGGCGATTTGCGTGTAGCCCGCCTTTGCATAGAGCGGCAACACGTATTCCTGCGCATGCAGCTTAATAAGCTTTGCGCCGGCATCGCGTGCACACAAAGCACTGGCATCGACGATCGCACTCGCCAGACCGCGACGGCGCATGCTCGGCAGCACAGCCACGCGCCCCATAATATAGGTCTCCCCCGCTGCGACGCCTTCGTCCAAATCGCACGACGGCGAAACCGGAGCCTCTGAATCTGCCGCGCGCTCAAGCTCTTCGGGAAACACGCGCGAGCAACCGGCAAGCTCGCCGTCTGCATAGAGCGTCACATGAATGCAGTTCGGATCCTCGTCGATAGCGTCGAACTCATTCTCGTAGCCCTGCTCGTCCATAAAAACGACGCGGCGCACCAGCGCCGCGTCATCAAAGCATCCCGTCTTAAGTTGGATATCCATGGCTGCCCTTTCATTCAATGCGAACGTTAGGGACAGATTTTAGCGAAAATGAGCTCCGCGCACGCTAAACTTCGCGCGAGCCTTCGCCAGGCAGTCGTAATGACCCACGTTATGGGCATCGCTCGCGATGAAGCTGTACAGGTTCTGATCGAACAGGCGTTGTGCCGGCTTTTTCTCGCGACCAAAGCGACCGCCGGCAATAAAGTCCGCCGAAGCCTGCAGCTTGCAGCCCATATCGACCAGGCGCTCCGCCACGCTTACATCCTTTTGAACCGCACGATAGCGCTCAGGATGAGCGATGATCACCTGGTAGCCACGGCACTGCAAATCGTAAATCGTGTTCTCGTACTCTCTAAACGCATACGCATCGGAATGCGTCGAAAGCTCGAGCAGGAACTCGTTGGTCCCATCGAAATGCAAGTGCTCCGCGGCATCGATACCAAGCTCAACGAGCTTTCGATGGTTGACCTCGAAGCCCATCTGGAGCGGAAAACCGTCAGCGTTATCACGCAGCAGCTCAAAGGCATCCCACATCTTGTCGTAATCAAAATAGGGATCACGGCAGTGAGGAGTGCAAACGATTCTGGTTACACCGGCCCGCTTGGCAGCCTCGAGCATCGCCAAGCTCTCATCGAGATCGGCGGCGCCGTCGTCTACACCCGGCAAGATATGGCAATGAATGTCACGCATAGGTCAGCCTTAATCAACTAAACGTTTGCTCGGTTGGTGAAGATGCCCTTTTTGGAAGTCCCCTGATCGTCGGAGCCCTTCTTCACCTTCTTACCGTCCTTGGTGTAGTAGGAGTAGTAGTACTCGCTGGTCTCGGTCTCGCAGTAGTTCATAACGGTACCGATGAGCTTGACCTTCTCGGACTTCTTAAGCTGACCGATGGCGTTGAGCGCCTCCTCGCGCTTGGTGAAGTCCTCGCGCACCACGAACAGCGTGCCGTCGGTCAGGCTGGCAATCTCGGCAGCATCGATGAAGGTGCCGACCGGGGGAGCGTCGAAGATGACGTACTGGAACTTAGCAGACAGTGCCTTTACCAGCTTGGCAAAGCGGTGAGAGACGATGATGTCGGCAGGATTGGGAATATGCGGCTCGGCATCAAGGAAGTAGAAGTTCTTCTGACCCGTCTCGACAATTGCCTGGTCAATGGAGATCTGCTCGGAAAGAACCGCATAGAGTCCGCCGCGCGAACGAACGCCGAGCATATCGGAAAGGGACCTGCGGCGCATATCGGCCTCAACCAGGAGCACGGACTTGCCACTCGTGGCAATTGCCTGAGCAAGGTTAATGGAAACCGTAGACTTGCCCTCGTTGGGAATCGAGGACGTAACGGTGATGGTGCGAATGGGGTCGTCCACGCTCGCAAAGCGGATGTTGGCCAGAAGGGTCTTGGCGGCATTCTGTACAACGAGCTTATCGGTGTTCTTTGCCTTAGCCATGCCTATTTACCACCTTTCATAGCCGGAATTCGGCCAACAACGGGAATGCCCAGGAGCTCTTCTGCCTCTTCGGCACCGCGGATGCGGGTGTTGAGCATGTCTGCCAAAACGACATAGGCAACTGCGATAAAGATGCCCGCGAGGAACGCGACAGCAACGTACAGCATACGCTTGGGGCCGCTGGGGGCTTCGGGGGTCTTAGCCTCGTCGATAACGTTGATGCTCTGGGCAGCGCCGACGTTCTGAGCGACCGTACTCACCGAGCTGGCCATGGCCTTTGCGACCTTAGCCGTCTCCTTGGCATCGGTGCCGGTAACCGAAAGCGTAATGACACGCGTGGTGGTCTCGGAGGAAACAGACACCTTGTAGTCATCCAGATCGGTGAGGCCCAGTTCATTGGCTGCGCCGCTCTTAACGCTATCGCTATCCAGCAGCGTGGCGATATCGTTGGAAAGCATCTGACTCGCCGAGAGATCGTTGTAGCTCATCTGACCGCTATCGTCGGTCTTGGCGAGAATGTACATGCTCGTCGTCGCGGTGTAGGTGTTGTCCATCGCAACGAAGGACACGATGCCCATGGCGATCGCGCAGACCACCGGAAGGGTGATGACCAGCTTAAGGTGCTTCTTCAGCAGCTGGAACAGTTCGAGAAGGGTCATGCAGCTTGCCTTTCATTTCCCCAGTTCGGATTGACAAAACTGTCCGTATGTTATCGCATCTTTTTACCGAGACCAAACTCTATACATAAGAAACAGGCTCTCCTGTAAAAATGTCGGAAGCAATCGTAAAATTGCACAACAACGCCGCACCCGAAAGTCAAATGCGGCGTCTACATCAATATCTATGTTGTATCGCTATGCGAATGGCTCGTCCTGCTGTATGGGAAACGTCACCGTAATGGTGGTTCCCACGCCCAACTCGCTCGACAGATCGAGCGTGGCGTGATGATACAGGGCCGCATGCTTGACAATGGCAAGCCCCAGACCGGTTCCGCCGCGTGCCTTGGACCTACTCTTGTCCACGCGATAGAACCGCTCAAATACCTTGCCCTGTTCTTCAGGCGCGATACCGATTCCCGTGTCGGCGACCGCAAGGAACGGATGGCCTTCGTCGTTGGTGCCGCACTGCAGCGTAACCGTACCGCCGGGTCGATTGTAGCGGATGGCGTTGCTCGCCAGATTATAGATGAGCTCGTCAATCAAGCGCGACACGCCCTCGATGACCACAGGCTTGGTCTCATGACTTATCGTCACATTCGCCTGACGGGCGACCTGTTCAAGACGCTGCTCAACCGTGTAGATGGCACGCGAGAGCTCAATAGGCTCCGTGGACCCAATGGGCACCGCCTCGCCCTCAGCTGCACGCTCGGCCTCGTCCAAGTTAGACAGCGTAAGGATATCGTTGACAAGCGCTGCCAAGCGGCCCGCCTCACGATAGATGCGACCGCCAAAGTTGCGCAGGTCGCCCTCGCCCTCGACCATGCCGTTTGCGATGAGCTCAGCATAGCCCGAAATCGCCGTAAGCGGCGTCTTGAGCTCATGGGTGATATTCGCCGTGAACTCGCGGCGCATACGGTCGTTGTCCGCTAGCACCGCCATTTGGCGCTTGAGTTCCTGGCGCTGCGACTCGATACGCTCAAGCATGGGGACCATCTCGGCATAGGCGTGCTCATAGCTACGGCGTGGGTGGTCCAAATCCACCTCTTGCAACGGCGCGATGATGGCACGGGACTCGCGGCGCGCCATAAAAAACGAGAGTACCGCACCCGCTGCTGCGATAAGCAGCATCGGCGCCACCATCGACAGCAAAATCGCCGCAACGCCAGGCTGGGCCTGCGCCAAGCGGACAACCTGGCCGTTATCAAGGGCGACGGCGCGATACAGCATAATCTCGTCGAGCGTAGAGCTTGCACGCTCCGCGGAACCCAAACCACTCTCAAAGGCCTCGATGACCTCGGGGCGATCGCCATGGTTGGGCAGTGTGGAAGGCGACGCCTCGTTGTCGTAGGCAACCGATCCATCCTTGTTAATCAGCGTGATGCGCAAGTCCTCGCGATCGAGACTACGCAAGAACGGGATGGGCTCCTGCTGTTCGTCGAGAGCGGCAGCAATGAGCTCGGTTTCCTGCGCCAGATTGGCACTCGTGGCATCCGCCAAGGTGTTTTGCACAAAGAACGCACCCAGCACCGTAAACGCCACGATAACCGCCATGGCGCAGACAAAGATCGTCACAAAAACGCGGTGCGACAGCGTATGTTTTCCCTGGGGGGCGAAGACCACGGGTTACTCCTCCGATGCGGTGGCCGCGGTGTCGTCACCTTCGGCACCATCACCGGCAGAAGGCTCGGCCAAGCGGTAGCCCACGCCGCGCACGGTCTCGATGGCGCTGGCATGCTCGCCCAGTTTTTGGCGAAGCGTCTGCACGTGCACGTCAACGGTGCGCGAACCGCCGTCGAAGTCCCAGCCCCACACGCTCTGCAGCAACGACTCGCGGGTAAAAACCACGCCGGGCTTGCGCATGAGGTACTCGAGCAGGTCGAACTCGCGCAGGGTGAGCTTAAGCGGCTCGCCGGCAACGGTCACCTCGCGATGGCTGGGCGAGAGCACGATGTCGCCCACGCTGAGCACATCGCTCGCCTGCTTGACCATGCCGCCGCGACGCAGCAGTGCGCGGCAGCGGCTCGCAAGCTCCATGAGCGAAAACGGCTTAGTCAGGTAATCGTCGGCACCGCCATCGAGCGCCATCACCTTGTCGAGCTCGGTATCCTTGGCGGTAAGCATCATGATGGGCACCGTCGCCGTCAGGCGATCGGCACGCAGTCGACGCATAATCGCCAAGCCATCGGTATCGGGCAGCATGATGTCGAGCAGGACGGCATCGGGTACCCGTCGCGCCACGGCAGCCTTAAACTCACCGTCGCACGAAAAGCCTTCGGCCTCAATCCCCTGCTTGCGCAGCGCATAGACCGTCAAATCCCTGATGTTGTCATCGTCCTCGACGTAATAGATCATGTTGAACCCCTTTGCGGCCGGCATGACCGCATCTTAACCCTAAAGGTACCTTTACTAGATGGTATCAGCCAAAACGCCCCGTCAAATAATCCGCCGTGCGCGGATCGGTCGGATTCTTGAAGAGTTGCGCGGTGGGCGCGTGCTCCACCAGCTCACCCAGCAAAAAGAATGCGACCGAATCGGAGATACGCGCCGCCTGCTGCATATTGTGCGTAACGACCACGAGCGTGCAGGTCTCTTTGAGCTCACAGGCCAGCTGCTCCACCACGAGCGTCGACACAGGGTCGAGTGCCGAGGTCGGCTCGTCCATCAGCAGAATGTCGGGCTGCACGGCAAGTGCGCGGGCGATGCACAGACGCTGCTGCTGGC
>USHT01000057.1 GCA_900554455.1 uncultured Collinsella sp. | reverse complement strand
TTCCCCGCCACCTTGAATTGACTAGGACCTCTGCAAAGGGGTCCTTTTCTTTTATGAAGCTCCCACATGGAATCGAACCCCGTGAGGGCGCGGAGCTGAGTAAACGCGTAAGCGTTTGCCAGCGCAGCTCGCAAGGCGCGTAAGCGCCGCAGCGGTCCGTCCGCGCAGCGCGCGGACGCGATTCCCTTCCCCGCCACCTTGAATTGACTAGGACCTCTGCAAAGGGGTCCTTTTCTTTTATCGAGGGCTCTGCGGAAACTGCGTCCCAGAATTTGGATTCAGAGTGGGATGCGTTTTCCGCTTTAAGGCCGCTTGGGAAAGCACGACCCGGAATCCGGCGTCAGAATGGGACGCGCTTCCCTTTTGCGGCCTTTGGCGGAAGCTGCGCCCCAGATCCCGCGCTCAGAACGGGACGCATTTTCCGGTTGAGGCCTCGAACGGAAAATGCATCCCAGTCTTTTGCGAAAAACGGGATGCGCTTTCCGGCCGCCTACCTCCGGCGCATATGTACATCTCGGCACGCCATCTCGGGCCCGCCCGCTCAGACATTCCTCCCACTTTCGCGTCACTTTGCAGACCGTTCGGTCGCCCGTCCGCACACGCGGGTATACTCAAAACGATACTTATCCTATGCAATACGATGCGGGTTCGGCCTGCACGATCCGAAGGGGGCAGTGATGGAGAGGATACTCGGCGTTAATCTCTCTGGCTGGTTTATTCCCGAGCCTTGGGTGACCCCGTCGCTATACGCGGCGACCGGTGCATCCAACGCGGCCGAGCTGCAGGAGGCCATGGGCACCGCCGCCTATAACGAGCGCATGCGCCGTCATTACGAGACGTTTGTGAGCGAGGACGATTTCCGTCGCATGGCGCAAATCGGCCTCAACGCCGTGCGTCTGCCGGTGCCCTGGTATGCCTTTGGCTCGCAGGAGTCCGATGCGTCCTACATCTCGGTTGTCGACTACATCGACCGTGCAATTGAGTGGGCTGCCAAGTACGACATCCGCGTGCTGCTTGATCTGGCGACTGTGCCCGGTGGCCAGGGCGATTCCAACGATTCGCCCACCACGCCGGAGGCTGTTGCCGAGTGGCATTCGTCCACTAACGGCCGCCATGTCGCACTCGATGTGCTCGAGCGCTTGGCCGAGCGTTACGGCGAGGCCGAGAGCCTGCTGGGCATTGAGCTGCTGGATACGCCGCAGATGAGTGTCCGCAAGAGTCTCTTTGCCATGACGGATGGCATTCCGGCCCACTACCTGCGCAATTTCTATCGCGATGCCTACGAGCTCGTCCGTTCGTATATGCCCGAGGATAAGATCGTCGTCTTCTCGTCGTCGGGGCATCCCAGCGAGTGGAAGCATTTTATGCGCGGCGCCAAGTACAAGAACGTCTACATGGACCTTCACCTGTACCATTACCGCGACGAATATGCGCTCGACATCACGAGCCCCCGCGGGCTGACGACGGCGATTTCGCGTAACAAGCGCGAGCTTAAAGAAGCGATCTCGACTGGGTTCCCCGTGCTGGTGGGCGAATGGTCGGGTGCGGCGATCTTTGCCAACTCGTCGGTCACGCCCGAGGGCCGCAATGCCTACGAGCGCGTGTTTATCGCCAGCCAGCTGACTTCGTTTGCGCCGGCTGCCGGTTGGTTCTTCCAAACGTGGAAGACCGAGAAGCGCATTGCAGCATGGGACGCCCGCGCGGCGCTCGGTACGCTCGAGCGCGGCATGATTGAATAGGTTGATATGACGCAAAACAGCGCCCATACGGGCAAACTCTATGTGGTCGGCACACCCATCGGCAATCTGGGCGACCTGTCCCCGCGCGTTGGCGAGGCGTTTGCCGCCGCCGATGCCATTTGCTGCGAAGACACGCGCGTGACGTCAAAGCTGCTGATGCACCTGGGCATTTCCAAGCCGCTTGTCCGTTGCGACGAGAATGTGATCGCCAGCCGCGCCGCCGGCCTGGTCGACCGTCTGCTGGCGGGGGAGACCCTCGCCTTTGCCTCGGACGCCGGCATGCCGAGCGTGTCCGATCCCGGCCAGGCGCTGGTCGAGGCGGCGCGTGAGGCCGATGTGCCCGTTGAAGTTATTCCCGGGCCCTCTGCTTGCGTCACGGCGCTCGTTTCGTCCGGCATTCCCTGCGAGCATTTTTTCTTCGAGGGCTTTTTGGGCCGAAAGCACGGCGACCGCGTGCGCCGTTTACAGCGCCTTGCCGTGGTGCCCGGCGCACTCATCTTCTACGAGTCTCCACATCGCATCGTGGCGACGCTCGAGGCCGTGGCGGAGGTCTTTCCCCAGCGTGAGGTTGCCGTCTGCCGCGAACTCACCAAGCTGCACGAGGAGGTCTTGCGCGGGCCCGCTGCCCAGCTTGCCGAGGAGCTGTGTGCTCGCGGCGAGGTAAAGGGCGAGATTGCGCTGATCATCGCGCCGCCGAGCGAGGATGAGGAGGCCGGTATCGTGCCGGTTGGCGCCGCGGCAGCGGATCCCGACGAGGCCCTGCGCGAGGATATCCGCGCCGCGCTCGAGGAGGGGGAGCCCGCGTCTGCGGTGGCCAAGCGCCTGTCTCAGAAGTATTCGCGCCGCAAGCGCGATGTCTATGCCATGGTGCTCGATATGCAATAGATGGAGGATATCCAGCCCTTGCGCTAGAATCATCCTCTGTATGCAACGTTTTTCTGGAGGACAAACCCCATGGATCAAAGCAAGCCTTCGTTCTTTATCACGACGCCCATCTACTACGTCAACGCCGATCCGCACCTGGGCACGGCTTATTCCACCATCATCGCCGACGTTCAGGCTCGCTATCGCCGCTCCGCCGGCTATAACGTCAAGTTCCTGACCGGCATGGACGAGCACGGCGAGAAGGTCGCCGAGGCCGCAGCCAAGCATGGCATGACGCCGCAGGAGTGGACCGACAGCCAGGCCCCGCACTTCAAGGAGCTTTGGAGCAAGCTCGAGATTTCCAACGACGACTTCATCCGCACCACCGAGCCGCGCCAGCATCATGCCGTGCAGTACCTGTGGGAGCGCATGAAGGAGTCCGGCTACCTGTATAAGGGCAGCTACGACGGTTGGTATTGCGTGCCTGACGAGACCTACTTTACCGATACGCAGGTCCAGAAGGGCGACGAGGAGTACGGCAGCGTCGGCCAGCACCTGTGCCCCGACTGCCACCGTCCGCTTGAGCGCGTGCAGGAGGAGTCCTACTTCTTTAAGCTTTCCGCCTTCCAGGACAAGCTGCTTAAGCTCTATGACGAGCATCCCGACTTTGTCGAGCCTGCGTTCCGCATGAACGAGGTTCGCAGCTTTGTCGAGGGCGGCCTTAACGACCTATCCGTGAGCCGCACGAGCTTTGACTGGGGCATTCAGGTCCCGTTTGACGAGGGCCACGTGACGTATGTGTGGTTCGATGCACTGCTCAACTATATGACGGCCGTCGGCTACGGTGTCGACACCGACGAGGCGCGTGCCGAGCTGGCCTATCGCTGGCCCGCGCAGTTCCACATCGTGGGTAAGGACATCATCCGCTTCCACTGCGTCATTTGGCCCGCCATGCTCATGGCCATCGGCGAGGCCCTGCCCGAGCACGTCTTTGCCCACGGCTTCCTGACCGTGCGCAATGCCGAGACCGGCAAGGCCGAGAAGATGTCCAAGAGCCGTGGCAACGCCATCGCTCCGCAGGATGTTATCGACATGCTGGGCGTCGAGGGCTACCGCTATTACTTTATGACCGACGTGGTCCCCGGCACCGACGGCGCCATCAGCTTCGATCGTATGGAGCAGGTCTACAACGCCGATCTGGCCAACAGCTGGGGCAACCTCATTTCGCGCTCGCTCAACATGAGCGCAAAGTACTTTGACGGCTGCGCCCCGGCTAAACCGGCGTCTGCCGACGCGTTCGACAACCCGCTGGCAAAGATTGCCGATGGTCTGGTCGAGCGCTACATGGCCAAGATGGACGTGCTCGATTACGGCGGAGCCAAGGACGAGGTCATGGAGCTCATCCACGCCGCCAACCACTACATTGAGGACTCCGAGCCTTGGGCACTTGCCAAGGACGAGGCCAAGGCTGACGAGCTGGCGTTTGTGATCTACAACCTGCTCGAGGCCATCCGCATTGCCGCTCACCTGCTGATGCCGCTCATGCCTCAGACCTCTGCCGAGGCCCTGCGCCGCCTGTCCTGTGAGGGCGAGGCCGCGAGCGACGACCTCAAGGACATTTGCACTTGGGGCCTGCTTGCCGGCGGTCAGCCCGTCGAGAAGGGCGATCCGCTGTTCCCGCGTCTGGCGTAGAGACCGCGCGAGCGCCATATCGGCAGTTTGCTGTTTAGCTGTAAGGGCATGGCCGCCACGGTCCATGCCCTTTTGTTTCAAGACGCCGCCATCATGCTAAGGAGGCAACCATGACAACTTCGCCTTTGGCAAACCCCACGGCAACTAGGGAGCTGCTGGAGGAGTTTGGCCTTGCGACCAAGCATCGCCTGGGCCAGAACTTTCTAATCGACAATCATGTGATCGAACGTATCTGCGAGCTTGCCGAGCTTGCAGGTGACGAGCGCGTACTCGAGGTGGGTCCAGGTTGCGGTACGTTGACACTTGCGTTGCTGCAGGAAGCGGCGTGCGTTACGTCCATTGAGGCCGATCCCGAGCTTGAGCCGGTGCTCGATGCCCACGCCGCCGACTATGCCAACTTCCGCTTTATCATGGGCGACGCGCTCAAGGTGACGCCGGAGCAGATTGAGCAGGCTGCGGGCGGTGAGCCGACGGTGTTTGTCGCGAACCTGCCCTATAACGTGGCGGCGACGATCATCCTGCAGTTCTTCCAGACGATGCCGGCGCTCAAGCGTGCCGTCGTCATGGTGCAAAAGGAGGTTGCCGATCGCATTGCCGCAGTGCCGGGCAACAAGACCTATGGCGGCTATACGGCAAAGCTTGGCCTGTATGCGCAGGTAACGGGTCGCTTTGAGGTGCCGCCGCGTTGCTTTATGCCGGCGCCACACGTGGACTCGGCCGTCGTGCGTATCGACCGTGTTGACGGTGTGGTGCCCGAAGGACTCGATCGCGAATTTGTGGCCCGCGTGATTGACGCTGCATTTGCTCAGCGTCGCAAGACCATCCGCAATTCCATGAGCGCCAACGGCTTTGCCAAGGACGTGCTCGATGCCGCCTTTGAGGCTTGCGGTATCGCACCCACCACGCGCGCCGAGACGCTCGGCGTCGCCGACTTTGTGTGCCTGGCTCGGGAGCTTTCCCATGACGCTTAATGCCGA
This sequence comes from uncultured Collinsella sp., assembly GCA_900554455.1. Taxonomy (GTDB): domain Bacteria; phylum Actinomycetota; class Coriobacteriia; order Coriobacteriales; family Coriobacteriaceae; genus Collinsella. The sequence continues at coordinate 1,671 of USHT01000057.1, read as the reverse complement.
ACGCGTGACGTTTACCAAGAAAAAGAAGACGGTCGCCTGCCCCGTGCCCTTGGCACCGCTTGCCGACACGCATGCGCATCTGCTTTCGTTCTGGGGCAAGGATGTGCCCGAGACACTCGTGCGTGCCAAGGCGGCAGGCATCGACCTGTTGGTGACGGTCTTCGACCCCATCGCCGACAAGCGCAGCGTGACGGACTATAGCGACTGGCTCGTGCGCGAAATTCTGCCGATGCAGGATATCCCGCAGATCAAGTATCTTGCCGGCGTGCATCCGTATGGCGCGCCGGACTATACCGACGACATTCACGCGCAGGTTGTTGCTGCGCTTGATGACCCTTTGTGCGCCGGTATTGGCGAAATCGGTCTGGACTACCACATGGACTATGACGACGATATCGCGCCGGCACCCCATAACGTGCAGATTGACTGCATGGCGCGCCAGCTCGAGCTTGCCGTGCGTCGTAACGTGCCGGTGGAGCTGCATCTGCGTCACGAGGACATGGACCAGGAGCGTACCTCGCACGTGGACGCCTACAACGTGCTTCGTGGGGTGGGCGTGCCCCAGGCCGGTTGTGTGCTGCACTGTTTTGGCGAGGACCGCGCCACGATGGAGCGCTTTGTGGAGCTGGGCTGCTATATCGCCTATGGTGGTGCGGCCACCTTTAAGCGCAACGACGACGTGCGCGAGGCATTTGCGGCAACCCCACTCGATCGAATTTTGTTCGAGACGGATTGCCCGTATATGGCTCCGGAGCCCATCCGCGGTCTTGAATGCGAGCCCGCAATGATCTCCATTACGGCAAACGCGCTGGTTAACGACCGTATCGATCGCACTGGTGAGGACGCCGAAACAATCGCGCGTGCCGCTTGGGAAAATGCCTGCAAACTTTTTCAAAATAGTTCTTGCGTTCGCGGTGGCGCTCCGTTATTCTAATTCCTGCACGCGGGCGTGGCGGAATTGGCAGACGCGTACGGTTCAGGTCCGTATGGTAGCAATACCATGAGAGTTCAAGTCTCTTTTCCTGCAGGAACAAAAAGCGCTTCGAGAAATCGAAGCGCTTTTTCTGTCAGGATGCGCAACAGTGCAAATAAGCCGTATAGGCAGAGAGGATTACAGCACATGGTTTTATATTTTATCAGACACGGTGAGACGTCATGGAACGTAGAAGGGAAAATGCAGGGACAGACCGATATTCCATTAAATGAAAATGGAATCCGGCTGGCACAAGAAACAGCGGAAGGAATGAAAGAGATTCCCTTCGATTTATGTATCACGAGTCCGCTTTCACGGGCGAGACAGACGGCAGAGATCGTGCTTGGCAGCAGAAAGGTTCCGATAATTGAGGATGCCAGAATTGAAGAATTGTCTTTTGGAAACTGGGAGGGAATCGGATGCCGTCCGGAAAATTATGCGGTTCCGACGCCGATTGAGGAATTTCAGAAGTTTTATACCGAGCCGTTTGCGTTTGTGCCGGGAGAAGGCGGGGAGACGATTCTGCAGCTCTGTAAGCGTACAAAAGAGTTCTGGGATGAAGTAACGGCAAAGCCGGAATATGAAGATAAAACGATTCTGATTGCAACGCACGGCTGTGCGCTGAGAGCAATTCTGCACAATATTTATGAAGATAAAGCGGATTTCTGGCATGGATTTGTACCGGTCAACTGCGCGGT
>USHT01000056.1 GCA_900554455.1 uncultured Collinsella sp. | reverse complement strand
TCCGCATGGAAGTTTCCGGCGGCGGCAAGAAGCCTTGGCGTCAGAAGGGCACCGGCCGTGCCCGCCAGGGTTCCATCCGTGCTGCCCAGTGGCGTCACGGTGGCGTTGTATTCGCCCCCAAGCCCCGTTCCTACGCTAAGCGTATGAACAACAAGGAGGTCAAGCTGGCTATGCGCTCCGCGCTGTCCGCCAAGCTGGCCGATGGCGAGCTCGTGCTCGTCGACGACTACGGCTTCGAGAAGCCTTCCACCAAGGCTGCCGTCGCCATGCTCAAGGCTCTCGGCCTTGAGGGCAAGCGTCTGACCATCATCGTTCGCGATGAGGACGTCAACGCCTACCTGTCGTTCCGCAACATTCCCAAGACGTTCATCATCACCGCTGACGAGGCCAACACCTACGATCTCGTCAACAACAACGCTGTGCTGATGCCCGCCGACATCGCCGCTCACTTCGGGGAGGTGCTTGCATAAATGACCGCCCACGAGATCATCATCCGTCCGATCGTGTCCGAGCGTTCCTTCTCCGGCATGGAGCTGAACAAGTACACGTTCGAGGTCGCCAAGGATGCTAACAAGTATCAGATCAAGGACGCTGTCGAGGAGATCTTCGGCGTCAAGGTCGTTCGCGTGAACACCCTGACGGTCAAGCCCAAGACCAAGCGCGTGCGCTATGTCGCCGGCAAGACCCGTTCTTGGAAGAAGGCCATCGTCACGCTGGCCGAGGGCGACACCATCGAGGTCTTTGGCAACCAGGCCTAAGATTCGCTGCTGTTGAGTGAGCTCATGCCTCCCAACTAGGGGAGGCGAGAGCTCAAGGTTTTGGGCGTATAAAATGGACACGCCCGGAACCGTGTATACGTCCGGTGTCATCGCACCCGAGGCAGAACCTCGAATCCCTGTCTGCGATGGCTAACGGATTCCTATTGAAAGGGATTGTAATGGCTGTAAAGCACCTTAAGCCGACCTCCGCTGGTAGGCGTTGGCAGACGATCTCCGATTTCTCCGAGATCACCTGCACCAAGCCCGAGAAGTCTCTTCTCGAGCCCCTGCCCAAGAAGGCCGGTCGTAACAACAACGGCCGCATCACCACCCGCCACCAGGGCGGCGGCGTGAAGCGTCGTTACCGCGTAATCGACTTCAAGCGCAACAAGGACGGCGTGCCCGCCAAGGTTGCCACGATCGAGTACGATCCGAACCGTTCCGCTCGCATCGCTCTGCTGCACTACGCTGACGGTGAGAAGCGCTACATCCTGGCCCCCAAGGGCCTCGAGGTCGGCCAGACCATCATGTCCGGTTCTGACGCCGACATCAAGCCGGGCAACGCTCTGCCCCTCGCCGACATCCCCGTCGGTACGCTCATCCACGCCGTCGAGTTCCAGCCGGGCAAGGGCGCTGCTATCGCCCGTTCCGCCGGTAACTCCTGCCAGCTGATGGGTAAGGAGGGCAAGTACGCTATCGTCCGTATGCCTTCCTCCGAGATGCGCCGCATCCTCGTTACCTGCCGCGCCACCGTCGGTGAGGTCGGCAACGCCGATCACTCCAACATCGTCATCGGCAAGGCCGGCCGTAAGCGTCACATGAACGTGCGCCCGACCGTCCGCGGTACCGTCATGAACCCTGTCGACCACCCGCACGGCGGTGGCGAGGGCAAGAACCACACCTCTGGTCGTCCCTCCGTTACCCCCTGGGGTAAGCCGACGAAGGGCCTTCGTACGCGCAAGAAGAAGAAGGTCTCGAACCAGCACATCATTCGTCGCCGTAAGAAGTAATTTCGGATACCGAGTTTTAGGAGAAAGCACTTATGAGCAGAAGTCTCAAAAAGGGCCCGTTCGTGGAGACTCGCCTTCTCTCGCGTATCACCGCGATGAACGAGGCTGGCAAGAAGGACGTCGTGAAGACCTGGTCCCGCGCGTCCACCATCTTCCCCGAGATGGTTGGTCACACCATCGCCGTCCACGACGGCCGCAAGCATGTGCCCGTGTATGTTACCGAGTCCATGGTTGGTCACAAGCTCGGCGAGTTCGCGCCGACTCGTACGTTCCGTGGCCACAAGGCCAAATAGGGGGTTAACCGTAAATGGCAACTAAGTCTATTGAAACTGAGGCCACCGAGGTTCGCGCCGTCGCTAAGTACGTGCGTGTTTCCCCCAGCAAGGCCCGCCTGGTGGTCGATCTGATCCGCCGCAAGCCTGTCTCTCAGGCCTTCGACATCCTCCACTTCTGCGACCGCGCAGTCGCCGTGGATGTCGAGAAGGTTCTCCGTTCCGCCGTTGCGAACGCCGAGAACAACAACGGTCTGCGTGCCGACAACCTGGTTGTCGCCGCTGCCTATGTTGACGAGGGTCCGACGCTTAAGCGCATCCGTCCCCGCGCCAAGGGTTCCGCTTCTCGCATTCTGAAGCGTACTTCCCACATCACCGTCGTCGTTGCTCCTCGAAAGGAGGCGTAAAGCTGTATGGGTCAGAAAGTCTACCCCACCGGCTTCCGTCTTGGCATCACCGAGAACTGGCGCTCCCGCTGGTTCGCAGAGAAGGATTACGCTAAGACCCTCGGTAACGATCTCGAGATCCGCAAGTACCTCGAGAAGCGTCTTTCCCGCGCAGCTGTCTCCCGCGTCGAGATCGAGCGCGCTGGCGACAAGGTGAAGGTCATCATCCTCACTGCTCGCCCCGGCGTTGTCATCGGTAAGAAGGGTGCCGAGATCGATACCCTCCGCACCGAGCTCGAGAAGGTCGCTGGCGTCTCCAAGGGCCAGCTCTCCGTCGACGTTGTCGAGATCAAGCGCCCCGAGCTCGACGCCAACCTCGTTGCTCAGTCTATTGCCGAGCAGCTCGAGGGCCGCGTTGCCTTCCGTCGCGCTATGCGCAAGGCTGTCCAGTCCGCCCGCAAGGCCGGCGCTAAGGGCATCCGTATCCAGTGCTCCGGTCGTCTCGGCGGTGCCGAGATGGGCCGTCGTGAGTGGTACCGTGAGGGTCGCGTGCCTCTGCACACCCTCCGTGCCAAGATCGACTACGGCACGGCTGTCGCCAGCACCACCATGGGCGCTTGCGGCGTGAAGGTCTGGATCTACCTGGGCGAGAAGCTCCCGGGCCAGCCTGTTCCCAACCCTGCACTCGAGGGCTCTTCCCGTCCTCGTCGTCGTAACTCCGAGAGGAGGGGTCAGTAGTGCTTGCCCCTAAGCGTATTCTTCACCGCAAGGTGCAGCGTGGCTCCATGAAGGGCCAGGCCAAGGGTAATACCGAGCTGCATTTCGGCGAGTTTGGTATCCAGGCTCTCGAGGCCCATTGGATCACCAACCGTCAGATCGAGGCCGCTCGTATTGCTATGACCCGCTACATGAAGCGTGGCGGTCGTGTCTACATCACGATCTTCCCCGATAAGCCCATCACCAAGAAGCCTGCCGAGACTCGCATGGGTTCTGGTAAGGGTAACCCCGAGGAGTGGGTGGCCGTCGTCAAGCCCGGCCGCATCATGTTCGAGGTCAAGGGCGTGCCCGAGGAGGTCGCTCGCGAGGCTCTGCGTCTTGCACAGCACAAGCTTCCCATCAAGACCAAGATTGTTGCTGCTAAGAACGCTGAGCAGCGCATCGAGAAGGAGATGGCTGAGGAGGCCGCTCTCGAGGCCAAGTGGGCTGCTGAGGACGCCGCCGCCGCCAAGGAGGAGAACTAATGAAGCCCGCAGAGATTCGTGAGCTCTCGGACGCTCAGCTCGTTGAGAAGCTGAAGGAAATGCGCGCCGAGCTCTTTAACCTTCGTTTCCAGATGGCCACCAGCCAGCTGGACAACACCGCTCGCGTCAACACCGTGAAGAAGGACATCGCTCGCGTCCTCACGGAGCAGCGCGCCCGCGAGATCGCAGCGGAGAAGTCCGCTGTCGCCGAGTAGGACCTAAGGAGAGAACATGACTGATTCGCGTAACTCGCGTAAGGTCCGTACGGGTGTCGTTACCTCCGTCTCCGGTGCCAAGACCATTGTTGTCACCATCACCGAGCGCAAGCGTCACCCCAAGTACGGCAAGATGATGACCAGCTCCAAGAAGCTGCACGCTCACGACGAGAAGTGCACGGCTGGCGTGGGCGATACCGTCCGCGTTATGGAGACCCGTCCTATGTCCAAGATGAAGCGTTGGCGCCTCATCGAGGTCGTCGAGCGCGCTAAATAAGCAGTCGCTCTTACGACTTGTACGTTTCCGAAGATGTGCGTATGCCTGGTTTGCATACCACAGGCCGCCTAAAGGCTGCGCACCTCTCTTCGGTTCTTAGTTCGGAGGAACATCTACCATGATTCAGATGCAAACCATGCTGAACGTCGCCGACAACTCCGGCGCTCGCAAGATTCGCTGCATCAAGGTGCTTGGCGGTTCCAAGCGTCGTTATGCAGGCATCGGCGATGTGTTCATCGGTGCTGTCCAGGAGGCTACCCCTGGCGCCAACGTCAAGAAGAAGGACGTTGTCCGTTGCGTCGTCGTTCGCACCGTTAAGGAGATCCGCCGCAAGGATGGCTCCTACATTCGCTTTGATGAGAACGCCTGCGTTGTCATCAACAACGATGGTTCGCCCGTCGGCACCCGTATCTTCGGGCCCGTCGCTCGCGAGCTTCGTGACAAGAAGTACATGAAGATCGTCTCGCTCGCTCCCGAGACCCTGTAGTTAGGGGAGATATATGTATATCAAGAAGGGCGATAAGGTCCAGGTTCTCTCTGGTAAGGATCGCGGCAAGCAGGGCGTTGTCCTGTGTGCTCTCCCCGCCGAGAACAAGGTCGTTGTCGAGGGCGTTTCGGTCGTCAAGAAGGCCGTCAAGCCCAACGCTGCCAACCAGCAGGGCGGCATCGTTTCGCAGGAGGCTCCCATCGACGCCTCTAACGTCAATCTCGTTTGCCCCGAGTGCGGTAAGGTTACCCGCGTCGGTCACGAGAAGGACGGCAAGAACAAGCTGCGCGTCTGCAAGAAGTGCGGTCACAAGTTCTAAGCTGCCCGCAACATCAAGTTGCTAGCAAAGGCCCGGATGCCCCACGGCACCCGGGCCTTTTTCTATCCCACTCATTGGGGACATACTTAAATGAGTGGCCGTTGCAACGAAAGCGGCACATAGGGACTGTCCCAAACTGTCGGCAGCTGGGGACGTTCCTTTTTTGCCGGCAGTTTGGGACGGTCCTTTGATGTCTGGTGCCCCCAGAGGGGTGAAGTAATACAGCTGGCTCTGTCTTTTAGGACTATGGTGTTCCGCCCTTTTATGTTTCATAAGGATCGTCGCATGCGCATTTACGCGCATAGCCTTGCGCGATAATGTGCATAACCGCGCAAAAATTTGCCAACTATGGCTACATAATGACCGATAGGAAAATAAACACGCAAATACGAGCAGATACGCGCGCAATTGTGCGAATATAGGGTTGTTAGAAATGAAGGACTTCCGATACCTCAGGAGGCACATAATGGCAGATTCCAAACAGGCTCCGCTCGACGCCGAAGCAGCCGCTAAGGCGGCATTTGCCTCGGTCCAGGACAAGCGATTCCCCAACGATATTTTTACGGCCCCCGAGCTCCGCTGGGCAGTGATCGGTTGCGGTGTTATCGCCAACCAGATGGCCCAGTCTCTCGCTCTTGCCGGCCGCAAGCTTGCGGGCGTTGCCAACCGCACTCTGTCCAAGGCTCAAGCTTTTGCAGAGCAGTATGGCGTTGAGAAGGTCTATGAAACGGTCGAGGACCTCTATGCCGATCCGAACATTGACGCAGTCTATATCACCACGCCGCACAACACGCATATCACCTACCTGCGAGCCGCTCTGGCAGCTGGCAAGCACGTGCTCTGCGAAAAGGCCATCACCCTCAACTCCGCCGAGCTCGACGAGGCCCGTGCCATTGCCGACGAGCACAACGTTGTCCTTATGGACGCTACCACGGTGCTCCACATGCCTTTATATCAGGAGCTGCGTCGCCGCATGGATGTCGGTGAGTTCGGCCACATGAACCTCGCTCAGCTCAACTTTGGCAGCTACAAGGAGTACGGCGACCTGACCAACCGCTTCTACAACCGCAACCTTGCTGGCGGTGCCATGCTCGATATTGGCGTGTATGCCCTGTCTGTCATGCGCCTCTTTATGGCGAGCCAGCCCGCTGAGGTTGTCTCGCTGGGCAATACCTGTGAGACCGGCGTTGACGTTGCGGGCGGCATCGTATGCCGTAATTCCGAACAGCAGCTGGGCGTGGTGAGCCTCACGCTCCACTCCAAGCAGCCCAAGCGCTCGGTCATCAGCTTCGATAAGTGCTACATCGAGGTCAACGATTATCCGCGTGCCGATCACGCGACCATCGTGTGGACTGCGGACGGCCACCGCGAGGAGGTCCACGCCGGCACCGAGGCTTACGCCCTGTGCTATGAGATGGCCGATCTTGAGAAGGCCGTTGCCGGCGACGACTCCAAGCGCGAGCTGCTGGGTTATGCTTCTGATGTTATGGAGCTTATGACCAGGCTTCGCGCCGACTGGGGAGTCGTGTATCCCGAGGAGGATTAAGCGATGCTAGCGGAAGATAGGCTTAATGCGATTGTGTCGATGGTGCAGCAGGCTGGCTCGGTTACTGTGCCAGAGCTTGCCGATACCCTGGGCGTGACGGCGTCTACCATTCGGCGCGACCTGCAGACGCTCGACCGAGCGCATCGCATCGCCAAGGTCCACGGTGGAGCGACGAGTCTTGAACGTGCGCACGTGACGCGCGACCTAACGCTTAATGAGCGCAGCGACCTCCATAACGACGACAAGGAGCGTATCTGCGCCCGTGCGGCGGCGCTTGTGGAGCCCGATAGCTTTGTGTATATCGATTCGGGCTCCACGACCCTCAAGCTCATCGAGCATCTTCCGCGCCTTGAGGGCGTCACCTATGTGACCGATTCCGTGCTCCACGCTCAGCACCTCGCTTTGCGCGGCATGCGCACCGTTGTGCTGGGCG
>USHT01000055.1 GCA_900554455.1 uncultured Collinsella sp. | reverse complement strand
GAGCGAAAACGCGCTCTCGACGCGACCGGTCACCGCAAAGTGCATCACGGCGATGTCGGCGAACATAGTAAAGAAGACACCCAGGACCGCCGTGGCAATCATAGCCAGAACAAACAGGCCCAGCGAGCCAAACAGAGCGGCCTCAAGCGCATAGGAGCCGCAATAAGAGTACGCACCCGCGGCACCAATTACCACGCTCTCCACCAGCGAAAGCGCTACACCAATAACGGGAATAGCCGCGATAACCTTGAGCACGCTCGAAATAACGCCCGAAAAGACGCCAAGGCCAAACGACGTGGAACGCATCAACGGACGATCCATGCCGTCATCGACCTTGAGCGACAGGTCGCGACCCCATTCGATGCCAAAGCCAGAACCGCACACGCTTGCCACACAGGCAGCCAAAAAGCCGAAGGCAGCCGCGATACCGCCGATAACGGGAATGAAGAGCACGAGCACCGACACGACACAGATGAGCGCCGGCAAAAAGGCAATCTGGCACACGCGCTGCAGCACGCCCGGCGTCTTGGTCATGTCTTCAAACGCCTGAGCTACACAGCCCTTGGGCACGTTCACGTTAGGCTGAGGAACAAACTGCTGAGGTTGAGACTGCCCCTGAGGAGCAGAGGTTGCAGCACCGGCATTAGGAGCGCCACACGCGCCGCAGAACTTGTCGTTATCGCCCATGGGGGCGCCACACTGCGAACAGAACATCGAAATCATCCCTTCGTATCTAGAGCGAATCACCTGGATCGCAAACGATGTCTTTGGCAACATTATCGCCCAATGTGGGGACAAATACTCCAAGATGGCCGATTTGCAACGTAGGCGGCCTTATTCAATGATTCGAAGGATGCGTCCGCGCTAGTTCGTGCCGCGGAAGCCCTTGCCCACGATCTCGGAGCTGTCGACGATCGTGATAAACGCATCCGGATCGATATCGCGGGTATAGCGGCGTAGTTGCACTGCCTCGCGACGGCTCAGCACGCTCATAATCACCGTGACGCACTTGCCCGAGAAGGCGCCGTAACCACGGCTGATTGTTGCTGTGCGGTTGAGATGCTTGACGATAAACTCCTCGACTTTGCGCGGTTCGGCGCAAATAATCGTGCAGACCTTACGAAGGTGAATGCTCTCGATGGCCTTATCGACCACGAGCGTCTTGGCAAACAGACCAAGCACGCAGTACAGGCCGACGCGCGGGCCATACAGGAAAGCCGCGATGGTCACGATGCCGATATCGACCAGCAACAAGGCGCGTCCGATCTCGAGCGTCGTACGACGCTTGAGGATCATGGCAAGGATGTCGGTGCCGCCCGTCGAGGCGCCAATGTCAAAGACAATGGCACTGCCCAGCGCCGGCAAGATGACGGCAAAACACAGGTCGAGCCACATATCGCCCGTCATCGAAACATCCGTCGGGATGAAGAGCTCAAACAGCGAGACGTAGGCCGAAAGCGCAAACGAGGCAAAGACGCTCCAAAGGATTGCCTTGCGCTCCAAAAAGATAAAACCAAGGATGACCAGGACCGCATTGATGATCCACATAAAGACGCCGACGGGCAGAGTCGGGAATAGCGTGGAAAGAATGACCGACACGCCCGAGGTGCCGCCGAAGGCAAAGTGATTGGGGGTTTTAAAGGCAACGATGGCGAACGCCGTGAGGATCAGGCCCAGGTTGAGCTCGGCAAAAAAGCGCGGAAAGCCTGGCTCCTGGCTGCGCTTGCGGCCGGCGCGCTCGCCACGTTCGATATCCTCGCGACCGACCACGCGCTCCATCGGCACTACGGGAGGACGATGCACCTCCTCGGCAGCACGCGACGCCGCCTCTGCCGCAGCGGCCTCAATCGCCCATGCCTTGCTTTCGGTCTCGTGTTCGTCGGCCATTACGGCAACCCCTCGTTAACAATTTGGAAACAATGCGCCCATTAGGGTAACGCGGAACGCGAAGATTGCAACCCTTAGTTAGACGAGCGGTATGACCGCATTGAGGGCATATAGAAAACGGCCGGCCGCGCTTTTGCATGCGCGACCGGCCGTTTGACGTTTACGCAGATAAAACCTGCCGAAACAAACCTGTACCTTTTTGGTAGGTTACTCGTGCTGGCTGGTGCGGTGCTCGTACTCCTCGGGGGTGATGACATCCTCGATGCGCAGGTTGACGCCTGCCACCTCAAGGCCGGTCATCGCGGCCAGACGCTCGGTGACGCGCGCCTTAACGTCGTCAAAGATCGCAGGCGCATAGGCGCCGTACTCGATGATGACTGAGATGTTGACGACCACGCGGTTGTCGTCGGTGACCTCGACCGTCACGCCCTTGGTCAGGTTCTCGGCACCAAACTGTTCCTGCACAAAGTGCATAAGGTTGCCCTTCATGCCCAGGACGTGCGGCACCTCGCGGGTGGCCATGGCGACGATCTTCTCGATCACGCCGTTGGAATAGGTCAGCGAGTCCTCGGACTCGTCCGTCTCCTCATCCATCTCCTCGTTGTCCTCGTCCGCATCGGACTCGGCCTCGACGAGCGCCTCGTCCTCGAGCGTTACGTCCTCCGCCTCGGCGGCGACGGCCTCATTCGCCTCGAGCTCGGTATCGGCTACATCGACCTTCGTGTTAAAAGCCATGGTTCCTCCTTATGCCTGCCGCAGATGCGACAGTCGAATACATATTAGCGGCCGCTAAACAGACGGCCGAAGAAGTTGACGATACCGTTCTCGCCGTCGCGAATCTGGCCGATCACGGCGCCGATCAGAACAAAGAATGCGATGACGAGCGTGTCCCACAGGCCCAACGTAAGTACCAGCACGGCGAGGATAAAGCCTGCCAAGGCGCCGAGCGTAGTATTGGGGTGGCGCACGGCATAGCTCCAGATAGCAGCGCCCGTACCTTTGATGAGACCCATGGCCTCGTCAAAGTCGTTAGCGGCGCTGTCGTGCTGCTCGCCGGCCTCGGGCTTGGTGTCGGCGGACTCGCCTGCTGGCGTAGCGTTTTGGTCGATCGTCAGGCGCGGCGTGCGGGCGGTCTTGTCTTGGTTGGTATCACTCACCGGAAACCTCCACGGTCTGGACGGTAGTCTTGGACGGCAAAAAACGGACGCGCGCGGTCGTGCCCGGCGTGCCGAGCATGGTGTCGCAGGCCTTCTCGATGCGCTGCTGCATCGCGGTGGCAAGAGAGGCGACGTCTTTATCATCCAGCGCGATGGCCTCGACCTTAAAACGAACGCGCGACTCGTCGGAGCCTTGAACGCGCGCCTCGATATGCTCAACCATCACGCGATCATCGCACTCTGCCGCGGCACGGGCGCACGAGGAAAGCGCTGCGAGGGTGACCTCGATATTGCGCTCCCCCGCCGGATGCACGCAGGACGGCTCGCGACGCGCGAACATCAGGCGGAAAAAACCGATGAGCACGCCAAGTGCCACGATGGCGGCACACACCGTAACGACGACGCGAGGCATGGTGTCACGCAACAGCAGCATAAAGCGATACGTATACGGTCCCCAGAACTGGCAGACAAGCGTGCCCAGCGCCACGATGGCGGCGGCAAGATACACGATCGCTAGGGCTCGTTTGAGTACGCGCACGCGCGCTCCCTTCAGGTTTCGGTCCACAGAATGCAAAACGATTCGCATCATTATAAAAGAGCCGGGTCCGGTGCTGTACGCACGCGGATCCGGCTCATCTATTCCACGAGGCTTGCATGCTCGCTTCATTATGCCCAGATATGCACGGCTTAACCCGTGCAGGCGCTACTCCTCCTCGAGGGCAGCGATGACCTCGTCGGTCATGTCCATGGTGCTGTAAACATCCTGGACGTCGTCGAGCTCCTCGAGACGGTCGATGAGGCGCTGAACCTTCTTGGCGTCGGCACCGGAGACCTCAGTCGGGGTGGTCGGGACCATGGTGGTCTCGGAGCCCTTGACCTGGATGCCCTGCTCCTCGAGTGCCTTGGAAACAGCCATGACGTCGTTGGCAGCGGTCCAGACAATCCACTCCTCGCCGGCGTCCTCGTAGTCCTCGCCACCGGCCTCGGCGATCGCCATCATAAACTCATCCTCGTCACCGGCAGCACCGTTGGCGATCATGGTCTCCTTCTTGGCGTTCTCGTCCAGGACCTCCTTGGCAACAACGATCTGGCCCTTGCGCTCAAACTGGAAGGCGACGGAGCCAGAGGTGCCCAGGTTACCACCAGCGTGGGAGAAGGCGGAACGGACATCAGCGGCGGTGCGGTTGCGGTTGTCGGTCAGGCAGTCAACGTAGACGGCGACACCGGCGGGACCGTAGCCCTCGTACACGATGTTCTCGTAGACGGCGGCATCGGCACCCGAACCGAAGGCCTTGTCGATAGCGGACTTGATCTTGTCCTTGGGCATGGACTGAGCCTTGGCCTTAGCAACGGCAGCGGCGAGGCTGGCGTTGTTCTCGGGCAGCGGGTCGCCGCCGAGACGGGCAGCAACGGTGATGTTGCGGCTCAGCTTGGAGAAGAGGGCGGAACGCTTGGCGTCCTGCGCGCCCTTACGATGCTTGGTTGTGGCCCACTTAGAGTGTCCGGACATACGTGTCTCCTATCGGTTTCGACCTAAAGCCCAGCGCAGATGCTCGGGCAATATAAACAAACGTCGTTATGATATACCTACTGGCCTGCGAGATAAACCCCAAAATGAAGGCGTCGTGATGATACAGCCCCTTGGTGCAAAGTAACCTGTCCCCTTTGCACCAAATTAGGACCAGAGGAGGTCGCTGCGGGTGATGGTGGCGCCGATGGCAAAGGGCATGCAGGCGATGACCGGATATAGGTAGCGCATGTAGGTCGAGCCGTTGCAGGGACCGATCAGGCACACGGCGAGCACGCCCAGCAGCGGCACCCAAATGGCCAGCCCGCGCCACGAATGACGACGTAGCAGATAGACCACCACGGCGATCATGATCCACACATAGGTGGCCGAGCTCATGGTGAGCGAGATAAACGGGATGCGCTGCACCGCCACGCGGTACAGGTTGATCAGGTGGTCGCACCAGCGCACAACCTTGCTATCGACCGGATGGAAGTCGAAGTACTTGAGGTTATCGGGCTTTGCCATTATCTCGGCACTGCGCGCCGTGCTGTAAACCCACGCATCGCGGGCACTCGGATAAAAGTAGCCGTAGTAGTTATTGATGAGCGCCGAGATATAGCACTCGGGATCCTTTTTGAACATCTGGGTCCACACCTCAAAATAGGCCTTGATGTCCTCCTGCGAGGCGTACTCGTTAAAGCAGTTCTTGACGGCATCGGACTTATCTGGGTTGTAACGGCGGCCCAGATTCTCGTACTTGAGCACACGGTCGATCACGGCGCGCTCTTCGTCGGTCACCAAGCCGTCGCAAGGAGCCTCCACGATGGTGCCGTCCTCCTTAACCGTGGGGTTGACGCCCGAGTTGAGGCCATCGTGCTTTTGGACGAAACGAGCCGTCTGCTGGAACGGAATCGAGAGGATTTCGCGCTTGGAACCAGGCGTGATGTCATGCGCCGGCATAAAGACCTTGGTGAAGTACATATTGGAGGCAAGGCAGAGTGCAAGCACCGCAAGAACTCCCACCCAGCGGAAACGCGGGATGGCGCCCGAAGGCGCAGCACCGGCCTGCTTGGCTGCACGATGAGCCACATGCGCGTCCCATGCGCAAAACGCCGCCGCGATTACGCATGCCGCCAGGGGAAACACCAGGCCGCCGTTGCGCAGAAACGTGGAACCCATGGCGCCCAGAGCGAGCAGCAGCCAGTCGTGGCGTGCAAAGAGCACGGGCCTCTGTTCGCCCGCACGCTCGGCATTGGCATCGCGACGGGGCAGGCCGCAGGCCACGAGCTTCACGGTCTGCACCAACAGCACCAAAAACGCATCGGCAAACAGCACATCTTTGGTAAGCAGGGCCGCGTAGTTGGAGAACATGGGCATAAACACAAAGAACAGCAGGATCACGCCGCGGACCGGCAGGCTCACGCCCAGCTTGCGCAGCGACGAGATGGAATAGGCCATGCAAGCGGCCGTAATGACGAACTGAGCGCAGGTGTAGATAGCAAGACCTGCGTTGGCGCTGTTGAACAGTGAAAGCCCCAACTGGACGCACGAACCGATGATAGCCGTATGCACCACGGGGTGATGTCCGTTGAGCAACACATTGGGATTGAGCAGACGCAAGTAGTCACTCGTGCCGTTGGGGTAGTTGAACCACTGGCGAATCTGCGCACCCGTATCTCCCATAAAAAGGCCGGGCAGCGAAGCGATGAGCGTGGGCGCCCAGGCGATCATAAGCACCAGGAAGGGCCCGGCAAAGGGATGGACCGAGAGCACGGCGTGAGCCACACGCCATACGCGGCCAAAGTGCGCTTCGGAAAACGGAATGCGCCGAGAGCTCAGCCAATCCAGACACTCAAAGGTAAGGTAGAAGGCAACGACCGCCAAGAGCATCCAGCCCACACCGCCTATCCAGGCGCAGATGATGCGGGCCTTGTCGCCGAGCACGATCTCGGCCGAATCGGTGAGGTCGTAGCTGCGGCCAAACACCATGCAGACGGCAAAGAACAGCGACGGAAGGATCACCGAGGGACGCCAAGCGTCGCCGCGGCCAAAGAATACGTAGCGAAACGGCAGCGTGAGCAGGCAGGCAAGCGCAAGCAGCATGACCGCGTCGGTATGGCCGGCAAACGAGAGGAGCACCTCGTAGCACACGTACAGCATGCCCGAGGCTTTGGGGTCAATCGCCAAGACCGCGTTGCTCGACACCGGGGCGGGATCGATGGAAAACGCCGTGGTCGCCAACAGCGCGAGCAAAAATGCGATGAGCGTCTGCTTGGCGGGGTAGCGCTTAAACCAGACGATGCGGGCAGCGTCGCGCGCAGCCGTTGTGGAGAGGTCGGAATCCTTCACAGTCCGAAAGCCTTTCTAGAAACCTGCCAAAAAGGGACAGGTTTATTTTGGCAGGTTTTATCTG
>USHT01000054.1 GCA_900554455.1 uncultured Collinsella sp. | reverse complement strand
AGTCCTGACTCACGACGGAGGCGCCACTGGCGCCTCCTGTTCGTGCGGAACTCATTGAGAGGCAAGGCCCTGCGCCCGGCCCCTCGGTTCCGTGACGACTCGGCCGTTCAGGTCAGGCGGGCTGATAGAAAGATGGTGACGGAGACGCAAATAGCGCCTCCGTCTTTTGAATGTGATGAAGGTGTGGCGAACGAGCTTAAAACTTCCGTAAATGTGATAAATGTCACGTTTTACCTAGGGTAAAATGTGGGAAATATCACGTTTACGGAAGTTTCTTTGCGGGAGGTTCGGTCATGCAGCGAGATATCATTGCCAAGCTTAACGCTTGGAAAGCGTCGGAATATCGTAAGCCGCTTATCCTTAAGGGGGCGCGCCAGGTTGGAAAGACGTGGGCGCTTAAGGAGTTCGGTCGAACCTCGTACCGCAATTTTGTGTATCTGACGCTCGAGGAACCGTCACCTGGGGTACAGAGCGAGTACGCTCAGTTTTTCGAAGGTACGCGCGATCCTCGGCGGATCATCTCAAACCTTTCCCTGGCATTTGGACAGCCTATCGATCCCGGCGAGACGCTGCTTATTATTGATGAGATCCAGGATTGTCCTTCTGCAGTCGGCGCCCTTAAATACTTCTGTGACGAGGCCCCCGAGTATCACGTCGCATGCGCAGGGTCTTTGTTGGGCGTTCGCTTGTCCCGTGAGACCAGCGCTTTTCCGGTGGGAAAGGTCGAGTTCATGGAGATGCACCCTATGAGCTTTTCCGAGTTTCTGAAAGCCGAGGGCGCTGCAAACTACGACGAATTCCTTGGCGGCCTGGATCAGATCGAGACAGTGCCCGATTTCTTCCATGTCCGTCTCGTCGAGCATCTTCGGCGTTATTTTGCATGTGGCGGCATGCCAGAGGCTCTTGGTCGGTGGGTGGAGACGGGCGATATCGTTCAGGTCGATAAGGTGTTGTCCGATCTCCTGGATTCCTACGAGCGCGATTTTGCCAAGCATGGTGGCCGTGTGCAGTTCGCCAAGCTTTCGCAAATATGGAACTCGATTCCAGCTCAGTTGGCGCGCGAGAACAAAAAGTTCATTTGGGGTGCGGTGCGCGAGGGGGCTCGTGCTCGAGAATACGAGGATGCTCTGGAATGGCTTGCCGATGCTGGGCTCATCATGGCGGTTCGCCTTAATGCTGCCGGTGGCGTGCCGCTCTCTGCATACGATGACCTCAAGGCATTTAAAGTCTACTGTCTTGATGTCGGTTTGCTGCGCCGCATGGCAAGGCTGGATGCGTCCGCTTTTGCCATCTCGGATGCGCTATTTTCGGAGTTCAAAGGTTCGTTCGCCGAGAATTATGTGCTTCAGGCATTACTTTCACAGTTAGATGCTGCTCCGCGTTATTGGACAAACGAGAAGCCGAAGCACGAAGTCGATTTTTTGATTCAAGTCGGAAACGAAATCGTTCCCGTCGAGGTCAAATCGGGAGAGGTCGTTCATTCCAAGAGCCTTAAGTACTATGCTGACAAGCATGCGGAGACGACTCCATTGAGGGTCCGCTACTCACTTAAGAACCTAAAGCTCGACGACGGGGTGCTCAACATTCCGTTGTATTTGGCTGATCGATCTGTCCCTCTTATCAAAAAGGCGCTTGATTGTGCGCATCTTGACGTTTAGATCCTGGGCGAGCTGATGGGCGGCGGCTAATTAAATCGCTCCGTAACGGCCAAGGAGCTTGGACCTTAGCGGTGCTTGCTTCGCCAAGCCGTGGGTGTCATGCCGGTGTATTGTTTGAACGCTTGGGCGAAGGCCGCCTGTTGGGGATAGCCGAGTCGCTCGGCTACTTGGGCTATCGAAAGGGGGCTGTCGGCCAAAAGGTCCTGCGCGCGTTCCATACGATGCCTCCGCATATAGGAGCCCAGTGATTCGCCCGTCTGGACTTTAAAGGTGGCGCAGAGTTTGGAGCGGCTTGTGTAGAGCCGCTCGGCGACCTCGTCCACGCCGATGCGACGCCCCTCGTCAAGGGCGCGCTCGACAGCCAGGATCGCTTCTTCGACAATGTCCAGAGCGGCCTGTGTCCCTTCGGCCTGACGTGCCTGCTTGTGGGCTGTTCGCGCGTACGCCAGCTCGGCAACCATGGTCTCTACGGTACCCTTCATGTAAAGATGCCCGCCCGTGACACGAGCGCGCGTCTCATCGAGGCGGCAGAGTGTCCGATCGATCGCCGATAGCGCTTCTTCGCCCCACGACTCGGCAAAGGCGTCAAAAAGCCCAGCGAATTCGCCGGGGTAGCGGCGTTCGAAATCGTCGAAGTATCTCGGTAGGAATAACACCGAGCGCGAGTGATAGAGCTGTCCGGCGTATAACGGGCTGAGCTCGTTTCCGCAGGTATCCTGGATAAAACTACAAATTGCATTGCTCGGCCACGACCCGCGCAACGGCTTGAGGTTTGCGGGTGTTATGCCTATCTCGGGCATGCAGGTGAGCGTGGCGCTGCTGATTTGGCTCACGCAGGCGTATGGCTCGGGTGTGTATTCAGCCAGGTACATATTGTGCGTCGGGGTGATGAAATGCTCCATGACGATGCAGGCAGGGGAGAGAGGCATGATCCATGCGCGGCCGTGCGCCCGGTCGTTTGCTACCTCGCCGGTAAAGACGGCGCCCTTGCCGGTAAGCTCCAGGCCAAACTGCTCAAACTGCGGTGCGTAGAGCTCGGTTATGTCGGTCGCTGCCTGCCGTATTTGCAAAAGCGTCCCTTTCCTTTGCAGAAACGTCCATGCCTGGCTTGATTGTGAGCCATGGCTAACACATCAATGATAAGTTCATTACGGTTAACTCTCAAGCCGTTAGAAAGGAATCTCATGGCAAAGGGATCAAAAAGGGAAGGCGACGGTATCGGCGAGCTGCTTGCTTATGCTGGTGACCGCAAATTCCTAACGTATTTGGGCATGGCGCTCTCGGCGCTCTCGCAGCTGCTGAGCTTTGGCCCGTACGTGTGCATTTGGCTTGTCGCGCGCGATCTGATCGCCGTGGCGCCCAACTGGAGCGAAGCCACTAACATCGCGATGTACGGTTGGTGGGCCGTTGGTTTTGCCCTGGCAAGCATCGTTGTTTATTTCGTGGGGCTCATGTGCACGCACCTGTCTGCGTTTCGCTGCGCGTCCAATATCCGCAAGACTACGAGCGAGCACCTGCTTAAGCTGCCGCTTGGCTACTTTGACACACACGCCACCGGTGAGCTGCGTCGTGTTGTAGACGGATGCGCCGCCTCCACCGAGACTTTGCTCGCACACATGCTGCCCGATATCGCAGGCGCCGCTGCCATGGTCGTGGGCTTGCTCGTGCTGCTTTTCGCCCTCGATTGGCGCTTGGGCGCGGCATGCCTCATCTCGGTGGCCATTTCGCTTGGCGCCATGGCCGCCATGATGGGCGGCAAAGGCGCCGAGTTCATGAAGGCCTACATGGGAGCGCTGGTCAAGATGAACAAGACCGGCACCGAATACGTACGCGGCATCCCTGTGGTCAAGGTGTTTCAGCAGACGGTCTACTCCTTTAAGGCCTTCCACGATGCGATTGCCGAATACGCCGATATGGCACAAAACTATTCGGGCACGTTCTGTCGAGGCCCGCAGGTGCTCAACCTTACCGCGCTCAATGGCCTTGTGACATTCCTGCTGCCCGTGGCGTTGCTGTTGGCGCCGGGCGAGACGGACTTCGCGCACTTTATGGCCAACTTCACGTTTTACGCGATCTTTTCGGCCGTGGTGCCGACGGCCATGACCAAGCTCATGTTTGTGGGCGAGGCCTCTCAGATGAGTGCCGATTCGCTGGCTCGTATTCGAAGCGTCATGGATTCCAAGCAGCTCTCCGTGCCCGCCCAACCCAAGCACCCTGCCGGTGGCGACGTGCGATTTGAGGACGTGAGTTTTACCTACGAGGGTGCCGAAACACCTGCCGTTAGCCATGTGAGTTTCAGTGTTTCCGCGGGTAGCACTCTCGCCCTGGTGGGTCCCTCGGGCGGCGGCAAGTCAACCTGCGCAAGCCTGATTCCTCGTTTTTGGGATGTCTCTTCGGGCCGCGTACTCGTGGGCGGTGTGGACGTTCGCGATATGGATCCGCACGAGCTTATGGACCAGGTTGCCTTCGTGTTCCAGACCAACCAGCTGTTCCGGCAAACACTTGCCGATAACGTGCGCGCCTCCAAGCCTACGGCCACTGACGACGAAGTGCGTGCGGCCCTCTCCGCAGCTCAGTGCGACGACATTGTGGCCAAGCTCCCACAGGGCATCAATACCATGCTCGGTGCCGGCGGAGCATATCTTTCGGGCGGCGAGGTCCAGCGCGTGGCACTCGCCCGCGCGATCCTTAAAGACGCGCCTATCGTGGTGCTCGATGAGGCCACGGCGTTTGCCGATCCCGAGAACGAGGCACTCATCCAGCGCGCCTTTAGCAAGCTGGCGGCGGGTCGCACGGTCATTATGATTGCGCACCGACTCTCGACTGTAGTGGGCGCAGACCAAATCGTGGTGCTCAACCAGGGCAGTGTGCAGGAGTCGGGTACTCATGCCGAGTTGCTGTCCCAAGAGGGTCTGTATGCCAAGATGTGGGCCGAATACGAACAGGCCGTGAGCTGGAAAATCACTGCAGCGACCGCGGATGCCGCCGTCACGAAGGGAGGCGAGGCCTAAATGTTCGCCTCATTCCAAAAGAAGTATTTCCTATCCGATAAAGGCGTCGCCGGCGTAAAACGCGGCATTTTCTGGACCGCGCTCACCAATCTCATTACCATGGCCGGCATGGGCTTTTTATTCCTGGTTATGGCCGGCTTTGTCGAGCATCTCGCCAGCGGGGCTGACCTGCCGGATGCCCTGCCGATCGTGGGCGGCCTCCTGGTCTTTTTCGTGCTGCTCTTTGCCTCTAACTGGCAGCAGTATTACTACACCTACTGCATCTTTTACGAGGAGTGCGGCAAGCAGCGTATGGAGATTGCCGAGCGCTTGCGCAAACTGCCGCTGTCGTTTTTTGGTCGTCGTGATCTGGCCGATTTAACCGAGACCATCATGGGTGACGTCCAGGCCATGGAGCACGCCTACAGCCACGTGCTGGGAGAGCTTTGGGGTGCCATCATCGCAAGCGCCATTGTCTTCGTGGCATCGCTGTTCTTTTGCTGGCAGCTGGCGATCGCGGCGTTTTGGAGCGTTCCCGTGGCCTTTGCCGTGCTGTATCTAACACGCGGCCCCATGACCCCGGTGTTCGATCGCGTGCGCGCCGAGAAGGTCAAGGTTACCGAGGCAATTCAAGAGACGCTCGACTGCGTTCGCGAGATCCGCGCCACCAACCAGGAGGCCCATTATCTTGAGGGACTCAACGCCGTGATCGATGCCGAGGAGCGTGAGACCACCAAGGGCGAGCTCGCTAACGGGCTTTTGGTCAACTCCGCCTTTGCCATCCTGCGTCTGGGCATTGCCACCACGCTGGTCACGGGTGCCGCGATGGTCGCCTCCGGGCAGGTCGACTTTTTGGTGATGTTTGCCTTCCTGCTTATGGTGAGCCGTATCTATGCGCCGTTTGATCAGGCCCTTATGCTCGTGTCGGAGCTGTTTGCCGCAGAGTCATCGGCCAAGCGCATGCGCTCCATCATGGAAGAGCCTGTGGCGCGGGGCAGCGAGAAATTTGAGCCCGCGGGCCACGATGTGGTGTTCGATCACGTGGCATTTGGCTATGGTGCGGGCGAGGACGGCCGTGCCGGCGAGAAAGTTCTTACCGATGTGAGCTTTACCGCCAAGGAAGGCGAAGTTACGGCACTGGTCGGTCCTTCGGGTTCCGGTAAGTCTACGGTGAGCCGCCTGGCCGCGCGCTTTTGGGATGCCACCGAAGGCACGGTCACCGTGGGTGGCGTGGATGTTGCGAACGTGGATCCCGAGGTGCTGCTGCGCGACTACGCCATTGTGTTCCAAGACGTGCTGCTCTTTGACGACACGGTGATGGGAAACATTCGCCTCGGGCGTCGTGATGCCACCGATGAGGAAGTGCTTGCGGCCGCGCGTGCCGCTAACTGCGACGAGTTTGTGAGTCGTATGCCGCAGGGCTACGACACCATGATCGGCGAGAACGGCTCCAAGCTGTCCGGCGGCGAGCGCCAGCGCATCTCTATCGCCCGCGCTCTGCTCAAAGACGCGCCCATCGTGCTGTTGGACGAGGCGACAGCGAGCTTGGATGTGGAGAACGAGACCGTGGTACAGCAGGCGCTCTCCCGTCTGCTTACAGGTAAGATGGTTATCGTGATTGCTCATCGCATGCGTACGGTGGAAAATGCCGACAAAATCGTTGTGCTCAAGGATGGCGTGGTTGCCGAGCAGGGCACTCCGGCGCAGCTCAAGGCGGCAGGTGGAGAATTCGCCCGCATGGTTGCGCTGCAAAAGGAGGCGGCTGCCTGGCAGCTGTAGGAAAGGGGACCAAGATTTCCAAAGGTTAACTTTGGTTGACCATAATAGTTCGACTAAACTAGTCTCAAAGCGTGCTCGAGCAAACTAATGAACTCGGGTGCTAAGGCACCATGCCGCGCTTGTGCGGCAAAAGGGAGAAGCAACATGAAGAAGTCGACGTTTAACACCCTGCTTGTCGGTGGCGGTTTTCTGCTTGGCACGGCCGGCATCAAGCTGCTTACCAGCGCTCCGGTCAAGAATGCCTGCGTGCAGGGTATCGCGTGCGGCATGCGCGTCAAGAACTGCTACCAGGACATGGTCGAGCAGGCCAAGGCTAATGTCGACGACATGGTTGCCGAGGCTGCTTACATCACCCAGAGCGAGGCCGCTGCTGACGAGGCAGCCGAGTAGCGCTCCCAGGCACAAACTATGAGATTCTCGATCATTAGCGAGATCCCCGGCAGGACCCGTCTTCAATTGGCGGGTCCTGTGCCAGAGAGCGATCTCGATGCGCTTCTAAAGCTTGGCGGCGACATCGATGGTGTGCGCAAGGTGCGCGTGTATGGTCGCATTGGCCAGATGGCGCTGGAGTACGACGAGCCGCGC